>NZ_DATAGM010000186.1:0-15829 GCF_036263695.1 Phenylobacterium sp. | reverse complement strand
TGCTCCACCAGCCAGCTGTCGGTGTCCGGCGCGCACAGCCGCTCGCCGCAGGCCCGGCACAGCACCAGCGGCGCATAGCCCCGGCGGTTGAGGAACAAGAGGGCCTGCTCGCCCCGGGCCAGGGTCTCGGCGACGGCGTTGACCAGCGGCTGGGCGAGCCACCGGCCGGACTGCGGCGGGGTCTCGCGCAGGTCGACGAGGTCGATGGCGGGCAACTGGGCGGTCCCGTGGCGGGCGGCCAGCCGCAGCCATCGGTACCGGCCGGTCTCGGCGTTGCGCAGGCTCTCCAGCGACGGCGTCGCGGAAGCGAGGAGGACGGCTGCGCCTTCGATCCGACCACGGAGCACCGCCAGGTCGCGGCCCTGGTAGATGAAGCCTTCCTCCTGCTTGTAGGAGGCGTCGTGCTCCTCATCGACCACCACCAGCTTGAGGTTGGCGAAGGGCAGGAACAGCGCCGAGCGCGCCCCCACGACGATCCGGCACTTGCCGGCCACCACCGCCTCCCAGACGCGCCGGCGAGCCGGCGGGGCGACATCGGAGTGCCACTCCCCGGGCGGGGCGCCGAACCGCTCGCCGATGCGGGCGATAACCGCCTGGGTCAGGGCGATCTCGGGAAGCAGGATCAGCGCCTGGGCGGTCGGGTCCTTGGCCAGTACGTGTCGGACCAGCTCAAGGTAGACCTCGGTCTTGCCCGAGCCGGTGACGCCGTCCAGCAGGGCGACGGAAAAGCCGCTCTCGTCGGTCATGGCCTTCAGCGCGTCGGCGGCGGCGCCCTGGCTTGGGTTGAGCGGCGGCGCGGCCAGGTCAAGGTCCGGCTCCGGGAAGGCGAGCTCCGGCTCGATGAGCCGCACGGCGAGGACGCCTTCGTCGACCAGGCCCTTCACGACCCCGGCTGAGACGCCCGCGGCTCGGGCGAGGTCGGCGCCTGTCTCGGCGCCCTCTCGGGCCACGGCCAGCACCCGCTCCCGGGCCGCCGTCAGCTTGGCCGGCGGCTTGCCCGTCAGCTCGATGCGCCGCTGGGGCCGCGGCTTGGGCGCGCGCATGCCGCGCAGGGCGATGGCCAGGGGCGCGCCGGGCGAGTCCACGGAGTAACGGGCCGCCCACTGGACGAACTCCAGGGTGTTCGGCGGCATTGAGGGGCAGTCCAACCGCTCGTCGATGACCTTCAGCGGCCGGTTGCCGCCGGCGCCTTCGCGCAGGGCGGTGACGACGCCGCGCACCAGCCGCGGGCCCAGCGGCGCGGCGACCTGATCGCCCACCGACAGCTCAAGCCCCTCCGGCTCGGCGTAGTCGAAGGCTTCGGGCAGCGGCAGCGGCAACAGGACGGAGGCGATGCGGCTCATCTGCCCGCCTGACCTTTCGCCGCCCGTCTGCGTTCGGCTAAAAGGTGCGCCACTCCGCGCCCAGGGACCCCGAACATGCAGCTCTTTCTCGACAGCACCGATGTGGCCGTGATCAAGGACCTGGCCGCCACCGGGCTGGTGGACGGGGTGACCACCAATCCCTCGCTAATCGCCAAGTCCGGCCGCAACATGCTGGAGGTCATCGCCGAGATTTGCGGCCTCGTCGAGGGGCCGGTGAGCGCCGAGGTGGCGGCGACCGACCTGGACGGCATGCTGGCCGAGGGTCGCAAGCTGGCGGGCGTGTCCGAAAACGTCACGGTCAAGGTCCCGCTGACCCGGGCAGGGCTGATGGCGACCCAGGTCTTCTCCAGCGAGGGGATCAAGACTAACGTCACCCTCTGCTTCTCCGCGGCCCAGGCGCTGCTGGCCGCCAAGTCGGGCGCGACCTTCATCTCGCCGTTCATCGGCCGGTTGGACGATCACGGCGCGGACGGCATGAGCCTGATCCACGACATCCGCACTATCTACGACAACTACGGCTATGAGACCGAGATCCTCGCCGCCTCGATCCGCACCAGCGGCCATGTGGCCCAAGCCGCGGTCGCCGGGGCCGACTGCGCGACCATTCCGCCGGCCACCTTCGAGGAGCTCTTCAAGCACCCGTTAACCGAAAAGGGGCTTCAACAATTCCTAGCCGATTGGGCCAAGACGGGTCAGTCGATTCTCTAGGGGAGCTTCCATGGACGCGCGGGCGAAGGCGAACACAGATGCGCTGGAGCCCGGGGCGGTCCGCCGCTTCCTGCTCGAACATCCGCAGGTCCTGACGGAGGACGCCGAGCTTCTCTCGGAGCTGGGCCTGAAGGCCGTGCCGCCGAACGTGGTGGAGTTCGTGCCGGCCGCGCTGGCCCGGGTGCACGAGGCGCACAAGCGCGAGTCGGCCGCCCGCCAGCAGCTGGAGGCGACGGCCCGCGACAACTTCCACGCCCAGGCCCAGACTCACGGGGCGGTCATCGACCTTCTGGAGGCGCGCAACCACGCCGATCTGGCCCGCCGCGTGGACGAGCTGGCGCAGATGCGCTTCGGCCTGGTGGGCGGCGTCGTCGCCCTGGAAGGGCCGGACCGCACGCCGGCCGGCTGGCGAACCCTGATCGAGGGGCAGGTGGACCTGATCCTGGGCGGCTCGCAGGAACTGGCCTTCATGGGCTTTGCGCCCACCGCGCTCGGGCTGTTCGCCGAGCGGCGGGACCAGGTCTTCTCCATGGCGATGGTCCGCATGGCCATCTGGGAGCCGGCCCGCCAGGGGCTGATCGCCTTCGCCTCGTCCGATCCGGAGGGCTTCACGCCGGACATGGGTCACGAGCTGGTCTCGTTCCTGGCCCGCGTCGTCGAGCGCACCGCCGAGCGCTGGCCCGTCCTGTGACCGCTGCGGAGGCCCTGCAGGCCTTCCTCTCCCACCTGGCGCAGGAGCGCCGGGCGAGCCCGCGCACTGTCGAGGCCTACACCGCCGCCGGCAGCCGCTACCTCGCCTTCCTCAGCCAACACCGAGGTGAAGCCATCAGCCTCGCCGCCCTCGGAGAGGTCTCCGCCGCGGAGCTTCGCGCCTTCCTGGCGCACCTGCGCGGCGGCGAGCGGCCGCTGTCCCCGCGCTCGATGTCCCAGCAGCTGTCGGCCATCCGCACCTTCCACCGCTACCTGGACCGGCGGCTGGGCGTCCCCAACGCCGCCATCGGCCTGGTGCGTGGCCCCAGGGTGAAGCCCGGCGCGCCGCGCCCGGTGACCGAAGACCAGGCCCGCGGCGTGCTGGCCGAACCCGGCCTCGACCCCGATCGCGAGGACTGGGAGGCCGCCCGGGACGAGGCGGTGCTGACCCTGCTCTACGGCTGCGGGCTGCGGATCAGCGAGGCGCTGAGCCTGACGCGTGGCGATGCGCCGCTGGGCCAGTCCCTGCGAATTACCGGAAAAGGATCCAAGACCCGGGTGGTGCCCGTCCTCCCGGCGGTCCGGGCGGCGGTCGAGGCCTACCTCGCCGCCGCCCCTTTTTCATTGGAACCGGGCGAGCCGCTGTTCCGCGCCAAGCGGGGCGGCCCGCTGTCGCCGCGGCACGTGCAGGCCACCATGCAAGCCCTGCGAGGGCGCCTGGGCTTGCCGTCCAGCGCCACGCCCCACGCCCTGCGCCACTCCTTCGCCACCCACCTGTTGGGCGCCGGCGCCGACTTACGCTCCATCCAAGAGCTGCTCGGCCACGCCAGCCTGTCCACGACGCAGCGCTACACCGAAGTGGACGCCGCGCGCCTGCTCGAGGCCTACGCGAGCGCCCACCCGCGGGCTTAGGTCCTACGCCTGCATCGTCCACCCTTCGACGCCCATGGCCGCCTGGCGGCCGGCTTCGGAACGGGTGGGGTGCGGGTGGCAGGTGCGGGCGACGTCCTCGCTGGCCGCCCGGAACGCCATGGCCACGCAGTACTCGCCGATCATCTCCGACGCCTGAGGGCCGATCATGTGAACGCCGAGGATCTCGTCGGTGGCGGCGTCGGCCAGCACCTTCACGAACCCGTCGGTCTCATGGTTGATCTTGGCCCGGCTGTTGGCGGTGAAGGGGAACTTGCCCGCCTTGTAGGCGCGCCCGGCGGCTTTCAGCTGCTCCTCGGTCTGGCCGACCCAGGCGACCTCGGGGGCGGTGTAGACCACGCTGGGGACCAGGTTGTAGTCCACGTGGCCCGCCTTGCCGGCGATCATCTCGATGCAGGCGACGGCGTCCTCCTCGGCCTTGTGGGCCAGCATCGGCCCATGGATCACGTCCCCGATCGCCCAGACGCCCTGGGCCGAGGTGCGGAAGTGGTCGGTCTCGATATAACCGCGGGCGTCCGGCTTCACGCCGACGCTCTCCAGGCCGAGGCCTTCCGTGTAGGGCCGCCGGCCGATGGCCACGAGGACGTAGTCGGCTTCCAGGGTCTCGGCCTCGCCGCCGGCGACAGGCTCGACGGTCAGCTGGACGCCGCCCTTGCTGGTCCTTGCGCCGGTGACCTTGGCGCCCAGCTTGAACTTCATGCCCTGCTTGGTGAGCGCCCGCTGGAAGGCCTTGCCGGTCTCCCCGTCCATCCCCGGGGTGATGCGGTCGAGGAACTCGACGACGGTGACCTCCGAGCCGAGGCGGCGCCACACCGAGCCCAGCTCCAGGCCGATGATGCCGGCCCCGATGACCAGCAGCCGCTTGGGCACCTCCGGCAGCGCCAAAGCTCCGGTGGAGTCGACGATGCGCTGCTGGTCGATGACCACGCCGGGCAGCGGCGTCGGCTCCGAGCCGGTGGCGATGACGATGTTGGCCGCCTCAAGCACGGTGACCTGGTCGTCGTCGCCGACGACCTCGACCTTGCCGGGGCCGGCGATGCGGCCGGCGCCGCGAATCCAGTCGACCTTGTTCTTCTTGAACAGGAACTCGATGCCCTTGGTGAGGGCGACGACGCTCTCGTCCTTCTGCTTCATCATCTGGGGCAGGTTCAGCTTCGGCTGCACCTCGATCCCCAGGGTCTTGAACTCCGTGCTGGCGGCGTCGAACAGCTCGGAGGCGTGCAGCAGGGCTTTGGATGGCATGCAGCCGACGTTGAGGCAGGTGCCGCCCAGCGTGCCGCGTTTTTCCACGGAGGCGGCCTTCAGCCCCAGCTGGCCGGCCCGGATCGCGGCGTTGTAGCCGCCTGGGCCGCCCCCGATGATGACCACGTCGTAGCCGGCCATGCGCGCATCCCTCGAAGCAGTGAAAAGCTGCGCCCTGATATAGGCGTTCCGGCCCGGATGCGAGGCGCGGACAGGGTGTCCAAACGGTCACCAAGAATTTTTTCGATCCGCTTACGTCGTTTTCACCCTGTTCGGCCAAGCTGTTAGCGCAAGGGGCAGGATAGGGCGCGCTCAACCATGGGCATTCGACTTCCTCGTAGGGGCTTGGGCGCGCTGTGGCGCGACCGATCCGGGGCGACGGCGGTGATCACCGGCATCGCGCTGCTGCTCATCGCCTGCGCGGCGATGACCGTCCTCGACTTCACCAACAACAACAGCCGGCAGACCAAGCTGCAGGACATCCTCGACGCGGCCACGCTGGCCGCCGCCCGCGTGGGTGGAGATGATGATGAGGCGATCAAACAGGCTGGCGACGACTACCTGAAGGCCCACCTGCCGGAGGGCGTTTACAAGCACCTGGTCGTCACCTTCACGCCGGATGATAAGACCGTCCGCGCGACTGCGACCGCCGACATCGACCCCTATTTCCTTAATATGTTCATGGGCGGGCCGGTCGATATCGCGGTGGACTCCGAAGTGACCCGCCAGATGGACGGTTCGCTGGAAGTCGCCCTGGTGCTGGACGTCACCCTCTCGATGGCGGGCAGCAAAATCGACGCGCTACAAGACGCCGCCGAGGCGCTCGTCAAGAAGATCACCAAGGTCAAGGACGCGGACGTAAAGGTCGGTGTCGTTCCCTTCTCGAACTACGTGAATGTCGGCGTGTCTAATCGCAACGAGCCCTGGGTCTCCGGCGCTGCGGACAAGGTTTGGACAACGACAACGCCGGAGGGATGTCACCCCGATGTCACGCAGTCGACGTACTGCGTCAAATGGGCGCCGAACTACAGCTGCACAAAATACAACGATGGCGTTCCGTACCAGACGACTTGCTCAGGCGCCTGCACCCAAACCAAAACGGACTATTACGACCCCCCGAAGAAGGGAAGCTGCTGGAAAGAAAGCACGACGACCCATACCGCGAAATGGTCGGGCTGCGTGGGTTCGCCGGCCTACCCTGGCAACGTCCAGGACAAGGCGTCGAACGTTTATCCGGCTAAATTCGGGAGCTGCGCCCCTGAACTCGCGCCGCTTACGGACAAGCTTGGGCCGGTTGAGAGCGCCATCAAATCGCTGAAGGCGGGTGGCAACACCTATATCCCGGGCGGGTTGGCCTGGGGCTGGAACCTGCTGTCTCCGACCGCGCCGTTCACGGAGGCGGCCGCCTACGACCCGAAGAACAAGAAGCCGCGCAAGGCGCTCGTTCTGATGACCGACGGCGCTAACACCATGTACGTGGACGCGAGCGGCAACCACGTCTACGTCGGAGACGGCAAGCCGGCGCCCCAGGCCGACAAGTACACGGCCGAACTCTGCGAGAACATCAAGAAGCAGAAGATCGAGGTGTACACAGTCGCGTTCCAGATCGACATACCGTCCGCCCATGAAATGCTGGCAAAGTGCGCCACCTCGCCGGGGCACTACTTCAAGGCGGACAGCTCCGAGGAACTTCTCGCGGCTTTCGAAGCGATCGCCAAATCGCTCGAGAACCTCCGCATCACCCGCTAGCGCCGGGCGCGGGCCAGGTCGGCGAACCCTGGCCGGGTGAGGTCGACCGGGCCGGCGGGATCGCCCCAGAGGATGGCCGGGACGCCGGCGACCACGTGGGGCATGGCGTCGACCACCAGGGTCCAGCCGCGGTTCAGGGCCTGGCCGGCGGTGAGCAGGTCGGGGAGGGTGACGCCCGGGCGGGTCTTCTCCAGCACCGTCCGGCGCCACTCGACCTGCAGCCGCGCCGAGGTGATCGCGTCCTCCCCCGTCCAGGGCTCGACGGGCACGTGAGCAACCAGGGCGTCGATCTGGTCCATGCGGGCCTGTGGCCGGTCGCTGGTCAAGGCGGCCTGGGCGAGCTGGTTTAGCACCAGGCTGCAGATCCTGAGCTCATCGCCGGCGTCGACCGCCGCCTCGACGAAGCGCCGGTAATGAGGCTTGGCCCCCCTCAGCACCTCGACGACGACGCAGGCGCTCAACGACAAGGTCATTGGTCCCACTCCGGCGCCGGCTCCGGCGGCGCGTGCGGCGGGTCGGGGAAGCCGCCCGCGTCGGCGGCGTCGAGCCGGGCCCAGAGGCTCGGCAGGTCGGCGGTGACCGGCTCCAGGACCACCGCCTCGCCCACCCGCCGCACCGAGACCTCGGTGCCCTCGAAGCGGAAGGCCTTGGGCAGGCGCACGGCCTGGCTCCCCCCATGCATGAACAGCTTGGCCCGCTGGCGCTCGGTCATGTGAACTCCGTAGATACGGAGAGTAGATACTAGTAGCGCAACTCGTGCAACGCCGTTCAGCCGGCGGGGGCCGCCCGCCCGCCACTGGCGATATCTGCGACGAAAGCCGCAGCCCCGCTCATGACCGGTTCCCACTCGCCGTAGCGCGGCGCGGTCAGGCAGCCGGCTTGCGGGTACCAGGGATAGGCGGAGGTTCCGAGCCGCGACCAGCTGACCGGTCCGGTGAGCATCAGCAGCGGCGCGCCGCAGGCCCCGGCGAGCGCGCCCGTCGCATTGGGCACGCTAACCACGAGGTCGAGGGCGCAGCAGAGGGCGGCCAGGTCGTCGAGGTCGTTGCGGATATCGAGCCCCGGCGGCTCGTCGATCGGGCGGCCCGCCGCGCCGGCCATGGCCGCCAGCTCGCCCGCGCAATCGCCGTACTGGAGATTGACCAGACGGTTTCCCGGAGTGCGCAGCAGCGAAGTCCACAGCTCCAGCGGCGGGAATTCGCGCCGGCGCCCGCCCAGCAGGTTGCCGCTGCGCCAGGTCAGCCCGACCGCTGGGCCATCGCCCAGCCAGGCGCGCCAGTGCGCGACGCGCTCCGGGTCAGGCCGCAAGTAGCCGCGCACGGTCGGGAAGTCAGCGAGGCTGCGGCGGAAGCGCCGGGCGAGCGAGGCCATGGGTGTCCAGAGGTCGATTGAGCCGGCGCCCTGCAGATCGGGGGCGAACCGGCGCTTGCGGCCGTTGGACAGCTCCGTGCCGTAGGCGCTGACCTCGGCGGTCGGGAAGCTGCGTTTGAAAAGGGGGACCAGGCGCGGCTCGACGGCGAGGGCCAGCCGGCCGTCCGGACCAAGCGCCTCCAGCACGTCCGGCAGCAGGTTGGCGAACATGATCTCATCGCCCAGGCCCTGTTCGGCCAGCACCAGCAGGCGCTTGCCCGCGAGCTGCGCTTCCGGGGTCCAGCGCCGGCCCGGCGCGGTGAACACCACCGGCTGAGCCCAGTCGCGCGAGAGGCGCACTTCGTAGGCGTCCCAGCCTGCGCCGATATCGCCGGCGGCGAGAGCGCGGGTGGCCTCGGCGAAGTCGATCATCGCCGCATCGTGCGGCTTGCGGGCAAGCTTGCGGGCGCGCTGGAAATCGGCCTTGGCCTCGTCGAACCGGCCAAGGTCGAACAGGGCGCCGCCGCGGTTGTAGGCCGCCGCTACGAGCCGGCCGTCCAGGCGCAGCGCCTCCTCGAAACAGGCCAGCGCGGCCTCGGCGTCGCCCTTGTCGGTGAGGGTCACGCCCAGCGAATTCCAAAGGCGCGCGTCGGCCGGGTGGGCGGCCAGCGCCGCGGCCAGCAGATCCGCCGCCAGGTCGAACTGCCCGCCCGCCCTCAGCGCGATGGCGCGGCCATCAATGGCGTCCAGCCGGTCCGGCGACTGGGCGCAGACTTTGGCCCAGAGGCCGGCGGAGGCTTCTGGCATGCCCATGCGCAGGGCCAGGCCCGCCAGCCCGGCGAGAAGCTCGACGTCGTCCGGAAGGGCCGCCAGCCCGGACTCGTAGACGGCCAGGGCGCCGGCCAGGTCGCCGGCGCGCTCCAGCCGCGCCGCCTTGGCCTGGACGGCGGAGCTTTGCGCGAGCTGGGCGTTTGAGGGCATCGCAAGGGTCCGCGCCTGCGGGCGGCCGGTCCGCCGGCGCGGGAATCAGGCGCTCCCGTTATCCCCGCAGCCGGATTAAGCAGACGTTCGCGTCTAGAGGTCCAGCAGCAGGCGCTGCGGGTCCTCGAGGGCTTCCTTCACCTTCACCAGGAAGGTCACCGCGCCCTGGCCGTCGACGATCCGGTGATCGTAGGACAGCGCCAGGTACATCATCGGGCGGATGACGATCTGGCCGTTCACCACCATCGGCCGGTCCTGGATCTTGTGCATGCCCAGGATGCCCGACTGCGGCGCGTTGAGGATCGGCGTCGACATGAGCGAGCCGTAGACCCCGCCGTTGGAGATGGTGAAGGTGCCGCCCTGCAGGTCCTCGAGGGCGAGGTTCCCGTCGCGGGCCTTCTTGCCGAGCTCGGCGATGCCCTTCTCCACCTCGGCCATGGACAAGGCGTCGGCGTCGCGCAGCACCGGCACCACGAGGCCGCGCTCGGTGCCGACGGCCACGCCGATGTCGTAGTGGTTCTTGTAGATGATGTCGGTGCCGTCGATCTCGGCGTTGACGTCGGGGATCTGCTTCAGCGCGGCGACGCAGGCCTTCACGAAGAAGCTCATGAAGCCGAGCTTCACGCCGTGGCGCTTCTCGAAGATGTCCTTGTACTGGTTCCGCAGGGCCATGACGTTCGTCATGTCCACCTCGTTGAAGGTGGTCAGCATGGCCGCCGCGTTCTGGGCCTCCTTCAGCCGCCGAGCGATGGTCTGGCGCAGGCGGGTCATCCGCACCCGCTCCTCACGCTCATGCACCTCGCGCGGGGCGGCGGGCGCGGGCGCGGGCGGCGGGGCCTTGGCGCGCGCTTCCAGCGCCGCCAGGGCGTCGCCCTTGGTGATCCGGCCGCCGCGGCCGGTGCCGTCGATGGCGGCCGGCTCAAGCCTGTTCTCGGCGGCGATCCGCTGCGCCGAGGGGGCCATGATTGGGGCCTCGCCCTTGGCGGTGGGGGAGGCCGAGTAGTCCTTCAGCGGCGCGGAGGTCGGCGGCGCCTTGCCGGGGGTCGGCTCTGGCTGCAGTTCGCCCGCCGGAACGGAGGGCGGCGTGGATTCCTTGGCCACCGGCGGCGGAGCGGCGGCGGCCGGCTTCGATGCGGCCGGCGCGGCCTTGGCGGTCGCGCCCTCGGCCACGCGGCCCAGCAGGGCGCCCGGCTCGACGGTGGCGCCCTCCTCGGCGGCGATCAGCTCCAACACCCCGTCGGCGGGCGCGGCCACTTCCAGGCTGACCTTATCGGTCTCCAACTCGACGACGATCTCGTCCTTGCGGACCGCCTCGCCGGCCTTCTTGGCCCAGCGCGCCACCGTCGCCTCGGAGACGGACTCGCCCAAGGCGGGGGTCATGATGTCGGCCATTGGACTAACGGGGCTCCTGGTCTCTCAAGGATTCAAGCGAAGGCTTCGGTGAGGAAGGTGTCGAGCTCTTTCAGGTGCCGGGTCATCAGGCCAGCGGCCGTGGAGGCCGAGGCGGGACGGCCGACGTAGCGGGCGCGCTTGGACTTCACCGGCAGGCGCTCGAGGGTGAGCTCCAACCAGGGATCGACGAACTGCCACCCGCCCATGTTCTTGGGCTCTTCCTGGCACCAGATCAGCTCGGCGTTGGCGAACCGCTTCAGCTCGTTCGACAGCGACTTCACCGGCCACGGATAGAACTGCTCGAGGCGCAGGATGTAGACGTCGTCGATGCCCTTCTCCTCGCGGCGCTCCAAAAGGTCGTAGTAGACCTTGCCCGAGCAGAGGATGACCCGGCGGATCTTGTCGTCGGGCTTGAGCTTGATCTCGGTGTTGCGGCCGGCTTCCGCGTCATCCAGCAGCACCCGGTGGAATTCGGAGTCCGGGATGAAGTCCTCGAGCCTGGACACCGCCTTCTTGTGCCGCAGCAGGCTCTTGGGCGTCATCAGGATCAGCGGCTTGCGGTACTCGCGCAGCACCTGCCGGCGCAGGATGTGGAAGTAGTTGGCCGGCGTCGTGCAGTTGGCCACCTGCATGTTGTCCTCAGCGCACAGCTGCAGGAAGCGCTCGAGGCGGGCGGAGGAGTGCTCCGGCCCCTGGCCCTCGTAGCCGTGCGGCAGCAGCATGACGAGGCCGCTCATCCGCAGCCACTTGCGCTCGCCCGAGGAGATGAACTGGTCGATGACCACCTGGGCGCCGTTCACAAAGTCGCCGAACTGGGCCTCCCAGAGGGTCAGCGTGTCCGGGTCGGTTAGCGAGAAGCCGTATTCGAAGCCCAGCACGGCCTCCTCCGACAGGGCCGAGTTCAGCACCTCGAAGTGGGCCTGCCCCGGGCGGATGTTGCGCAGCGGGAAGTAGGTCTCTTCGGTCTTCTGGTCGACGATGCCGGCGTGCCGCTGCACGAAGGTGCCGCGGATGGAGTCCTGGCCGGACAGGCGGACCGGGTAGCCCTCGTCCAGAAGGCAGGCGAAAGCCAGGTGCTCGGCGGTCGCCCAGTCGATCCCGTCACCCTTCTCGATCGCCTCGCGGCGGGCCTGGATGACCCGCTTGACCGTCGGGTGGACGTTCAGGCTCTCGGGCAGGGCGGTGATCTTGCGGCCCAGGTCGAGCAGCCGGGCCTTCTGCACATTGGTGCGGCCCTTGCGCTCGTCGGGGCGGGGCGACATGCCGGCCCACTTGCCGTCGAGCCAGTCGGCCTTGTTGGCCTTGTAGCTCTTGCCGGCCTCGAACTCGGCGTCGAGGAAGGCCTCGAAGTCCTTGATCCACTGGTCGACCTGGTCGGCGGTGACCACGCCCTCCTCGACCAGCCGCCGGGTGTAGAGCTCGCGGGTCGAGGGGTGCTCCTTGATCTTGGAATACATCAAGGGCTGGGTCATCTCCGGCGGGTCGCCCTCGTTGTGGCCGAAGCGCCGGTAGCAGAACATGTCGATGACCACGTCCTTGCCGAACTGCTGGCGGAACTCGGTGGCCACCTTGGCGGCGAAGGTCACCGCTTCCGGATCGTCGCCGTTCACGTGGAAGATCGGGGCTTCCACCATCAGCGCCACGTCGGACGGATAGGGCGAGGAGCGGGAGTTCTTCGGGCTGGTCGTGAAGCCGATCTGGTTGTTGACGATGAAGTGCATCGTCCCGCCGGTGGAGTAGCCCTTCAGGCCCGACAGGGCGAAGCACTCGGCCACCACGCCCTGGCCGGCGAAGGCGGCGTCGCCGTGCAGCAGCAGCGGCAGCACGTGGCCGCGCCCGGCGCCCGGGGTCTCGCGCAGGGTGAAGGCCTGCTTGGCGCGCGCCTTGCCGAGCACGACCGGGTTGACGATCTCCAGGTGCGACGGGTTGGCGGTCAGCGACAGGTGCACCGCGTTGCCGTCGAAGGTGCGGTCCGAGCTGGCGCCCAGGTGGTATTTCACGTCTCCCGAGCCTTCCACGTCGGTGGGCAGCGACGAGCCGCCTTGGAACTCGTGGAAGATCACGTGGTAGGGCTTGCCCATCACCGCGGCGAGCACGTTCAGGCGGCCGCGGTGCGGCATGCCGACGATGATGTCCTGCACGCCCAGCGCGCCGCCCCGCTTGATGATCTGCTCCAGCGCCGGGACCATCGCCTCGCCGCCGTCGAGGCCGAAGCGCTTGGTGCCGGGGAAGCGCTTGTGCAGGAAGCGCTCGAAGCCCTCGGCCTCGATCAGCTTCTTCAGGATCGCGACCTTGCCCTCGGGAGTGAAGGCGATCTCCTTGTCGCGGCCCTCGATCCGCTCCTGCAGCCAGGCCTTCTGGGCCGGGTCGGAGATGTGCATGTACTGCACGCCGACGTCGCCACAGTAGGTGCGCCGCACGATGGCCAGGATCTCCCGCAGGGTCGCGGTCTCCAGGCCGAGCACATAGTCGAGGAAGATCGGGCGGTCGTAGTCGGCCTCGGTGAAGCCGTAGGTGGCCGGATCCAGTTCCGAGGCGTCGCCGGGCGTCACCGCGATGCCGAGCGGGTCGAGGTTGGCCCGCAGGTGCCCGCGCATCCGGTAGGCGCGGATCATCATGATGGCGCGCAGCGAATCCAGCGTGGCCGCGCGGATCGCGTCGGGGCTGGCGGCGGCGGGGGCGCGGGCCTGGACGCCCTTCTCCACCTTGGCCTCGACCGCCGGCCACAGGCCGTCGATGGCCGACAGCCACTCGGGCCGCGGGCCGCTGACCGGCGGCTTCACCCACTGGGGCTTGGCCTTGAGCTCGTCGACCTTGTCCTGCAGCGAGGCGAAGAAGGCGCGCCAGGACGGCTCCACCGTATCGGGCGCGGCGGCCCAGCGATGGTAGAGGTCCTCCACGAAGGCGGCGTTGCCGCCGTAGAGGAATGAGGTCTCGGCGAGCACCTCGTTGATCAGACCTGCGTCGTCCGCCATGTCATCCGCTTCCCGCGGCCTACGCCCGCGAGCTTCTTGGAGAAGGAGCCGAGCGCGGACCGCTCACAAAACTTTATGCCTTCAGGCGCCCTTCAGCACCTCGAGCAGGGTCTCCCCAAGCTTCGCCGGGGAGGGGGACACGCGGATGCCCGCGGCCTCCATCGCAGCGATCTTGTCCTCGGCCCCGCCTTTGCCGCCGGAGATGATTGCGCCCGCGTGACCCATGCGCCGGCCAGGCGGCGCGGTGCGTCCCGCGATGAAGCCGACCATAGGCTTCTTGATTGGTGAATTCCGGATGAATTCGGCCGCGTCTTCCTCGGCCGAGCCCCCGATCTCGCCGATCATGATGATCGACTCGGTCTCCGGGTCCTCCAGGAACATCTGCAGCACGTCGATGAACTCGGTGCCCTTCACCGGGTCGCCGCCGATGCCGACGGCCGTCGTCTGGCCGAGGCCTACCTGGGAGGTCTGGAACACGGCCTCGTAGGTAAGCGTCCCGGAGCGGGAGACAACACCCACCGAACCGCGCTTGAAGATGTTTCCCGGCATGATGCCGATCTTGCACTCGTCCGGCGTCAGCACGCCCGGGCAGTTGGGCCCGATCAGCCGCGACTTGGAGCCGGCCAGCGCCTTCTTGACCTTGATCATGTCGGTCACCGGGATTCCCTCGGTGATGGTGACGATCAGCGGGATCTCGGCGTCGATCGCTTCCAGGATCGAGTCGGCGGCGAAGGGCGGCGGGACGTAGATCACGGTCGCATCGGCGCCGGTCTGTTTCACCGCCTCATGCACGGTGTCGAACACCGGCAGGCCCAGGTGCGTCGTGCCGCCCTTGCCGGGGGTCACCCCGCCGACCATGCGCGTGCCGTACTCGATGGCCTGTTCGGTGTGGAAGGTGCCCTGGCTGCCGGTGATGCCCTGACAGATGACGCGGGTTTGTTTTCCGATGAGGATGGACATTCGCTCTGTCTCTAAAGTGAGGGCACGCCGTAGGCGACCAGCACCATCTGCGGGTCGGCCCTAAGGAAGATCAGCTTGATTTTACCGGCCTTGAGCAGGCGCTTGGTCTGCGCGTCGTCCGGGTCGTGGACGGCGCGGCGGCCGGCGCCTGTCTCCTCGAAGACGTAGGCGATGTCGTCGCCTTCGGAGAGCCGGTCGTTCGGCGCAATTCCGGTCCAGTCCGCGGCCGCCTTGCGCAGCGCGGCCGCATCGCCCGGCATCGCGCCGATGGCGCACATGCGGATGTTCAGCTTGTCCCAGCCGATCCGCCGTTCGCCGCCGCCGTACATCATGAAGAACATGCCGTCGGCCCCGGTCTTGAGGCGACCGTCCTCGAGCTTGAAGTCCTCGCTGGTGTTCAGGCTGTCCATCAGGGTCTTGGGCAGCGGCATCCAGCCTTCCGCATCAGCCGCGGCCAGCGAGGCCTTGCCGTCGGCGGCCGTGGCGACGCAAAGCCGCTCGAATGTCGCGAACAGCGGCTCGGCCGCAGCGGGCGTCGCGGCCGCCAGCGCCGCCGCGAGGGCGATTGCGGCGGCCTTCAGGTTCACGCGGCGCCTCGCACCGCGGCGACGATCTTCTCAGCCCCGTCTCCCAGGTCGTTGGCGGAGACGACGTTGAGCCCGCTTTCAGCGATGATCTTCTTGCCGAGCTCGACGTTGGTGCCTTCCAGCCGAACGACCAGCGGCACCTGCAGGCCCACTTCCTTCACCGCCTCGACCACGCCCTCGGCGATGATGTCGCAACGCATGATGCCGCCGAAGATGTTGACCAGGATGCCCTTCACGTTCGGGTCGGCGGTGATGATCTTGAAGGCCGCCGTCACCTTCTCCTTCGAGGCGCCGCCGCCCACGTCGAGGAAGTTGGCCGGCTCGGCGCCGTACAGCTTGATGATGTCCATGGTCGCCATGGCCAGGCCCGCGCCGTTGACCATGCAGCCGATCTCGCCGTCGAGGGCGATGTAGGAGAGGTCGTACTTCGACGCCTCGATCTCCTTGTCGTCCTCTTCGCTGGTGTCGCGCAGGGCGACGATGTCCGGGTGGCGGAACAGGGCGTTGGAGTCGAAGCTGACCTTGGCGTCCAACACCCGCAGGTGATCGTCGCCGGTGACGATCAGCGGGTTGATCTCCAGCATGCTCATGTCCTTGGCCGTGAAGGCCGCGTAGAGCTGGCTCAGCAGGGTCGCCGCTTCCTTGGCGAGGCCGCCGGTCAGACCCAGCGCCTTGGAGAGCGTGCGGGCATGGTGCGGGAAAACGCCGGTGGCCGGGTCGATGGAGAAGGTGACGATCTTCTCGGGCGTGTCGTGGGCCACTTCCTCGATGTTCATGCCGCCCTCGGTGGAAGCGACCACCGAGACCCGGCTGGTCTCGCGATCGACCAGCAGCGAGAGGTAGAATTCCTTGGCGATGTCGGCGCCTTCCTCGATGTAGAGGCGCTGCACCTGCTTGCCCT
>NZ_DATAGM010000185.1:0-5201 GCF_036263695.1 Phenylobacterium sp. | reverse complement strand
GGTTGGAAGGAGTTGTTAACTCCTGCGAGTCACAAAGTGGCCACATTCCGTTAAGGTTTGAACGGTGCGACCATGATATCGATGCTCTCTAACCAGCGGCGATCGCTGGAGATTTCCCTCGAAGCCGACGAACTCGAGCTGCAGTTCGGCCGCTCCGGCGCGATCGGCTCGATCTGCGAGCGAATCCTTCGCGCCGACCGTGGTGAGCGGCGGCGGCTCTACCGGCTGCACGACGAGCTGACCCGTCGCGCGGCGATGGAGGAAGAGCGCTATCCCGGCGCGCCTGCGCCCGCCGACGTCGCTGAAGACCGGCTGGCGGCATAGTTCAACCTAGAAGAGATCGAGTTCTCCGGCGCCCTCGGCCTCGAAGATCTTCTGCGACTTGCCGCCGAGGGCCGCCAGCATGCGGTCGGCGACGGCGCTGAGGGTGATGTCGCTGAGGGCGAAGTGAACATCCACGGCCACGTCGTGGGACACCTGCCCGCCAACCTTGCGCGCGAAGGACGACAGCGCCGTCAACTGTTGGCTGAGCAGGTCAACGGCGTGCATCTCACCGATCGCCCTGGCCTGATGCTCGGGCGGCAGGGTCGCGACCAACTCGCCGATAGCGTTGTCCAGCAGCGTGCAGCGGGCGCCGGCGAGCTCCATCTCCCAGGCGAGTGCATCGAACGCGCTGGCCACGGTGGCCGGAAGACTCCCCTCGACCCTCACGTGCGACGTCATCCACCCCTCCGCTTTTGACGCGCATGAGGGGGCGCTCATGCCTAATACCGGCTAAACCTGAGCTCGCCTGCGACGCCACGTCGCACCACAAGCTTGAGCGGAACATCGCGCGGCCTGCGGAGTTGTGAAGCTGCGTGCGCCATTAGGGAGAGGGCGAATGACCATCGACGAGACCCGCGCTCAGGGCGCGGCCAACACCACGGCCGGCAAGGTCCAGGACGCGATCGGGGCGCTGACGGGCGACCTGAAGATGCAGGCCGAGGGCAAGATCCGCCAGGTCCGCGGCGCGGCCCAGCAGGCGTACGGCAAGGTCAGCGAACGGGCCCAGCTGACCGGCACGGACGCCGACGAGTTCATCCGCACCCGGCCTTACGAGGCGGTGGCCATCGCCGCCGGCGTCGGCCTGCTGCTTGGGCTGCTGATCCGCCGCTAGAAGCCGTCCTGGGCGACGACGGCGCTGACGGCGGCCTTCTTGAGACGGACGCCGTTGTAGCTCGCCTCCTCCGCCGCAGCCTCTTCGCCGAGCTGGCGGGTCAGATCGTCCCAGCAGTCCTCCGGCACCAGCAGCACGAGGTCGTCGGTGCTGGGGTAGGCGTCGAGCTCGCGGTCGATCTCCTCGCGGATATCGAGCTTTCGCGGCTTTCCGGGGTCGCGCGCATCGAGGTGGGTGGGCGCGGGCGAGGTCGGTTCGGTCATCGGGAGCCTCCGAAGCTCCAACTCCGACCCGGGAGGGCCGTTCCCGTTCAGCAATGGTTCAGCTACCCGGCGAAAGGGTGAATGACTGCGCCCGAAGCTCAACTGCCGGGCTGGCGGAAGGCTGCGGCGCATCCCATCTGACGGGGATCAGTTCCCGTGCCTTCGGAGCCTTACATGCGCACTCTCGCCCTCGCGGCGGCCGCAGCCCTGAGCCTGGCGCCTGCCGCCTTCGCCTCTCCCCTTCCCTCCGTCTCCAGCGTCTCGGTGGCCATCGGCCCCGAGCTTCAGGAGAAGGCCGAAAAGACCTATGGCGTCCGCGACGTGCAGCGGCTCGCTGACGAGCTGCAGCGCGAGGCGGAACAGGCCCTGGCCCGCTCCGGCGCCCTGGGCGGCGGCGGCCGGCTCGAGCTGGTGCTGGTGGACGCCAAGCCCAACCGGCCCACCTTCAAGCAGCTTGGCGACACGCCGGGCCTGTCGTTCCAGAGCTTCGGCGTCGGCGGCGCGACCATCGAGGGCCGCGCCATCTCTGCGGACGGCGCGGTCACCCCCATCAGCTACCGCTGGTACGAGACCGACATCCGCCAGGCCGCCTACGGCTCGACCTGGTCCGACGCCGAGTGGACCATCGAGCGGTTCGCCGGCCGGCTCGGCCGCGGCCAGGCGCTGGCGCAGCGATAAGCGCACAGCCGCCATGCGGCGTTAGGTCTTTACTTCCCTGTGGCGCGCGGTCAGATCGGCCGCGCGCCACAGCCGTTTTCGAGGGTCGCTGATGCAGTCCGAAAGGCGGTCCAGCTGGACCTTGGCGGCCCTCGCCGGGCCCTGTCTGCCGATGGCGGGGCTGGGCCTGCCCCTGGTCGTCTACCTGCCAGAGCATTACGCCAACGAGCTCGGCCTGCCGCTGGCGGCGGTGGGCCTGGCCTTCATGGGCGTTCGGTTGCTCGACATCCTGTTCGACCCCTTCATCGGCGGGGTCATGGACCGCACCCGCAGCCGGTTCGGCCGCTTCAAGCTGTGGTTCGTGATCGGCACCCCGATCGTGATGCTGTCGACCTACATGCTGTTCATGGCCGAGCGAGGGGTCGGGGTCGGATACCTCTGGCTGTGGCTGCTGGTGATCTACGCCGGCTTCTCGATCACCACCCTGGCCCAGCTCGCCTGGGCGGCGGGCTTGTCGCCGAACTACGACCAGCGCAGCCGCATCTACGCCTGGTGGCAGGGCGGCAACGTCATAGGCATCATCCTGGTCCTGACCCTGGCGCCGCTGCTGAGCGCCGCGGGAGTCAGCGGCGATGCGGCCGGCGTCGCCGCCATGGGCTGGTTCATCCTGGCGCTGATGCCGCTCACCGTCGGCCTGGCGGTGGCGACGGTGCCCGAGCAGATCGTCACCCACGCGCCGCACAAGGCGGGCCTTCGCGAATACCTGGCCCTGATCCGCCGCCCCAGCGTCTTCAAGCTGCTGCTGGCCGACCTGTTCGTCGGCACCGGGCCGGCGATCACCGGCGGCCTGTTCTTCTTCTACTTCGAGCGGGTGAAGGGCTTCGACCATGCCGCCGCGGGCACCCTGCTGCTGGTCTATTTCATCGGCGGGCTGATCGGCGCGCCGATCTGGACGCGGATGGCCTTCAAGACCGGCAAGCACCGGGCGCTGGCCATCTCCGGCGTCTTCTACGCCATCGTCACCGCGGCCGTGTACTTCCTGCCGGCCGGCAACTACCTGGGCGCAGCGATCATGATGTTCCTGATCGGCCTGCCCTACTCCGCCGGCGCCTTCCTGCTGCGGGCCATGATGGCCGACATCGCCGACGAGGAGAGGTTGGCCAGCGGCGTCGACCGCACCGGCCTGCTGTTCGCCATCCTCTCGGGCACGGTGAAGATCGGCTCGGCGGCGGCCATCGGGATCACCTTCGTCGGGCTGGAGCTGATCGGCTTCGACGCCCGGACCGGGGGCGGAAACGAGGGTCTGGCGGGCCTACAGGTGATGTTCCTGGTGCTGCCGATCCTGCTGGCGCTGCTGGCCAGCTGGATCATCCTCTCCTTCCCGCTCACCGCAGAGAAGCACGCGCAGATCCGCGCCGCCCTGGCCGAGCGTGACTTGGCCGAAGCCGCCCCCGAGATGGGCGCCGAGCCCAAATTCGCAGAAGAGATCCATGCCACCGTCCGCCCCGCCCAGTGAGCGGCCCATCGACCGGCTGTTGGCCATCATGGCCCGGCTGCGCGACCCGACGGACGGCTGCGCCTGGGACCTGGAGCAGACCTTCGCCACCATCGCCCCCTACACGGTGGAGGAAGCCTACGAGGTGGCCGACGCCATCGAGCGCGGCGACCTGAAGGACCTGAAGGAGGAATTGGGCGATCTGCTGCTGCAGGTGGTCTTCCATTCCCGGATGGCCGAGGAACAGGGCGCCTTCGCATTTGACGACGTGGCCGACGCCATCTCCGAGAAGATGATCCGCCGCCACCCGCACGTGTTCGGGGAGGCGCAGGTCCGCACCAGCGCCGAGCAGACCGCCGCCTGGGAGGAGGTCAAGGCCGCCGAGCGGGAGAAGAAGGGCCGGGCCGAAAGCCTGCTCGACGAGGTGCCGACCGGCCTGCCCGCCCTTACCCGGGCCGTAAAGCTGACCGGCCGCGCCGCCCGCGTCGGCTTCGACTGGCCGAACGCCGAGCACGTCATAGGCAAGCTGCACGAGGAACTCGGCGAACTGCAGGCCGAAATCGCCGCGGGCGATAAGGCCAAGATGCGTGACGAGCTGGGCGATATCCTGTTCGTGGTCGCCAACCTCGCCCGCAAGCTGGACCTGGAGCCCGAAGACGCCCTGCGCAGCTCCAACGCCAAGTTCGCCCGCAGATTCCGCTACATCGAGCTGCGGCTGAAGGAACGCGGCAAAACGCCGGCGCAGTCCGACCTCGCCGAGATGGACGCCCTCTGGGACGAGATCCGGGCGGCCGATAAGGGCTGACACCGGCCGAGCTTCGTGGCTTCCTTGGCGGCGAGGGGGAGGCGCCATGGTGACTCTGACGGGTGAGGCCAAGCGCCTGACGCTGGACGGGGTGGTGAGGCGCGCCTTGCAGGCCGCAAACGATCCGGTGCGGCTGTCCATCTGCTGCGGCTTCGGGATCGTGGCCGGCGTGCTTGGTGGGATGGGCGAAATCTATGCCGTCAGGGAGGAATTCGGCGCCTTTGGCCTCTACCTGGCCGTGGCCTCGCTGGTCGGCCTGGTCCTCACGGGCTTCATCGCCACGAACATGGTCGCCATCGAGGAAGGCCGCCCCGGTACACCTCTCGACAACCTGTCGCTCGCCCTCTCCAGGATCCCGGCGCTGTTTGGCTTTAGCATCCTCACCGGGCTGGCGATCATGGTCGGGCTGATATTGCTGATCGTGCCGGGGGTGATGATGAGCGTCGCCTGGGCCGCCGGCGGCGCGGCGCTGGTGGCCGAACGGCTGTCGCCGACCGAGGCCATCCGTCGTAGCGCGGACCTCACCCGCGGATCGAGGTGGGCGATCTTCGGCATCTATGTGATCGGCGTGATCGTCCTGATGATCGCCTTGGTGGCGCTGGATTTCCTGGGCGTCGCCGTCTGGGGGGAGACGCCCACGGCCGCCCAGACCGTGTTCCTCGGGGCGGTGTCGGGATTGATTTTCGACATGCCCTACGCGCTCGGCACGGCGGCCATCTATCTCGAACTACGTGACGGGGACCCTCGCGCGGGTCACGTCGCGGCGGTGTTCAGCTAGCGGATCGCCACGGGGTTCACGACGACCTGAACGGTGCCGGCGAACCT
>NZ_DATAGM010000184.1:0-2349 GCF_036263695.1 Phenylobacterium sp. | reverse complement strand
TGGCCGGCTTCGTGCCGGCCATTCATCTACAGCCGCCGCCAGGCGACGGGTTCCCCGTAGACGGACCGATTTCGCGCCAGCGCGTCGGCGAGCGTATCGACGCTGACCGCCATCGCCGCGGAGTTGGCGTGCAGCACGCGCTCGGGCGACAGGCCCAGGGCCACGTGCCCCTTCCAGAACACCAGGTCGCCGCGTCCAAACGCTGCGGCCGGGATGGGCCGCCCCAGCACCTTGGCCTGCTGGTCGGAATCGCGCGGGCAGGCGCGGCCGCAGGCGTAGAGCGCCTGTTGGATCAGCCCGGAACAGTCGACGCCCAGGCTCGAGCGGCCGCCCCAGAGGTAGGGCGCGCCCGCCAGCCGCTCGGCGACCGCGACCGGATCGGTCGCGAACCGCCCGATCGGCGACAGCGCCTCCTGAACGAACCAGCCGGCGCCCGCGGCCTTCACGAACCGCCCTTCGCGCGCTTCCTCGGTCAGCAGCGATCCCAGCACGAACGGCCCTGACGCCGGGGCGCGGACATCGGGTTCCGCATAGGCGTGGGCGAGCGCCGCCGCGATCTGGTGGGTGGGCGCAGGGCCCTTGGACGCGAGGTCGCCCATCCGCACCCAGCCCACATAGCCGTCCCGCGGCGCCTGACCCCAGGCCCAGTCGCCCGCCATCTCCAGCGCCTGGAACAGCTCGCCGAACAGCAGCTGATCGTGCTGCTCGGCGCCGTCGGCCGGCGCGCCGCGGATCGAGGCCACGGCTCTGGCGCAGACCATCGGCTGCGGATCGACGTAGCGCGCGGCGGGGACGGTCCCCTCCAGCCAGCGCGCGGCCAGGTCTGGACGCGCCGCGGTGGTGCGCGCGTCGGACCTCAAGCGAACCGCTCTTTGATCGTCCGGTAGAGCGCGCGGGCCCCCTGCACCTCGCCGCCGGACGGCCAGCCCGGCCGGCCGCGCGGATTCCAGGCCATGATGTCGAAGTGGACCCAGGGGCCCCGCGGCGCGAACCGCTGCAGGAACAGCGCCGCGGTGACCGAGCCGGCCTGCGCCCAGCCGTCGGGGTCGTTCTTCAGGTCGGCGATGTCGGAATCCAGGGCCTCGCCATAGGGCTTCCACAGCGGCATGCGCCAGAGGGGGTCGCCCACCGCCTTGGCCGCCGCCTCGATCTGACCGGCGAGTTCCTCGTCGTCGGTGTAATAGGGGGGCAGTTGCGGCCCCAGGGCGGCGCGCGCCGCCCCGGTCAGGGTGGCCATGTCGATGGTCAGCGCCGGCTCCAGCTCGGCGGCGCGGGTCAGGGCGTCGGCCAGGATCAGCCGCCCCTCAGCGTCGGTGTTGCCGACCTCGATGGAGAGCCCCTTGCGCGAGGCGAGCACGTCGCCCGGCCGCATGGCGTCGCCGGCGATGGCGTTCTCCACCACCGGGACCAGCACCGCCAGCCGCACCGGCAGCTTGGCGGCCATGATCATCCGGGCCAGCGCCAGCACGTGGGCGGCGCCGCCCATGTCCTTCTTCATCAACCGCATGCCGGCCGAGGGCTTGATGTCGAGGCCGCCGGTGTCGAACACCACGCCCTTGCCGACCAGGGCGATCAGCGGCGCGCCGGCCTCGCCCCAGGCGATCTCGATCATCCGCGGCGCACGCTCGGGCACAGCGGCGCGGCCGACCGCGTGGACGGCCGGATAGTTGGCCTCCAGCAGGCCGTCGCCGACAATGACGGTGATCTGCGCCCCGTGCTGCTCGGCGATCTCCCGGGCGATGGTCTCGATCTGCAGCGGCCCCAGGTCGTTGGCCGGGGTGTTGATCATGTCCCGGGCCAGGGCGCAGGCATGGGCCACGTGGCGCACCTCCTCCGCGTCGCAGCCCTCGGCCACCAGCCGGGCGCGTTCGCCGGGCTTCTTCTTGTACCGGTCGAAACGGTAGCTCCCCAGCGCGAAGGCCAGGGCGGCCTGCTCGCGATCAACGCCCTCGGGCGCCTGGGCGATACGGTATTCGCCGGCCGGAAGCTTGGCGGCCAGGCTCCGCAGCGCCATCGGATCGAGGGCGCCGTTCTTGGCCCCCAGCCCGAAGACCACGTGGTGCAGCTTGCCGTCTTCGCCGGGGACCAGCAGCGCCTGGCCCTGCTTGGCCTTGAACTCCGAGGTTTCGGCGAAGGCGCGGACGAAGGGCGGGGCTGAGTCGAAGTGGGCCCCGAGCTCGGTCTCGTGCAGCAGGTGGACGGGGACCGTGGGACCTGCGGCGGCGGAGAGGATGACTTCGGTCATGGGCACTCTTGGGGGAGCTGAAGCGGGCGCGGCCTGGGCCGTGCGGATTATGCTTAACGGTTCCTTTAAGCGACGCAGCCGAGGGTTATGGGGCACGCCGTCCT
>NZ_DATAGM010000183.1:0-5943 GCF_036263695.1 Phenylobacterium sp. | reverse complement strand
TTACAGTCCGCCCCCTTTGCCGCTCGGGACATTCCCCCAGCGCGCTCGGAGCCCTCGTCGGGACGCCTCGCAATTGCCCTCCGCTCGCCCGCGGCCGGTGCTATGGACCGGTCTGACTTGCGCAGGGCCGATTACGTCGGGCCCCAATTTGGAGAGCGCCTTATAGTGTCACGTCCTGGGGAACGCAACGACGGCCGGAAAGGCCGCAATCCAGCCGGAAAACCGCCCTTCCGCCCGAAGGCGCAGGCGGGGTCCGAAGAGTGGATCTGGGGCTGGCACGCCGTCGAGGCCGCCCTGGCCAATCCGCGCCGCGGCCCGCCCGTCCGGCTGCTGGCCACGCCCGACCGCGCCCGCCAGCTCGAAGCCCGCTTCGGCCGAGTCAGGGCGATCGAGGTCGCCGACGCCAACGCGATCGCCCGGGCCCTGCCCCAGGCCGCGGTCCATCAGGGAATCGCCCTGCGCCCGGGCCCGCTGCCGGATGTCGAGCTTGCCGACTTCGCCGCCGAACCGGGCGCCGTGCTCTTGATGCTCGACCAGGTCACCGATCCTCAGAACGTCGGGACCATCCTGCGCTCGGCCGCAGCGTTCGGCGCGGCGGGCGTGATCCTGCAGGAGCGGCACGCGCCTCGCCTCACCGGCGCCCTTGCGAAGGCCGCGGCCGGCGCGGTGGACGCCATGCCCCTCGCCCGGGTAGTCAACCTCTCCCGCGCCCTGGAGGAGCTCGCCCGGGCGGGCTGGCGCTCCGTGGGGCTGGCTGGCCAGGCCGAGCGGCCGCTCTCGCAGGTGCTGGGCGGCGAGCCTGTCGTGCTGGTCCTGGGCTCCGAGGGCGAGGGCGTGCGCCGGCTGGTCGCAGAACATTGTGATGCGTTGGCCCGAATTCCGATGCCCGGCGGCTTCGAAAGCCTGAATGTTTCTGCCGCAGCCGCCGTCGCGCTGTACGAAGCTGTGCGGAATAGAGCCTAACCCGGTTGCAGAGCGCGGCACGGCGCCGCATTAACCGCGGCCAATGCTTGAAGAACTCTTTTCCCCCGGCGCCCTTTCGGCCCTGCTCCAAGTCCTGATGATCGACCTGGTCCTCGCGGGCGACAACGCCGTCGCCGTAGGCCTGGCCGCCGGCGGCCTGCCGCAGGAACAGAGACGCAAGGCGATCCTCTACGGCTTGATCGCCGCCGTGGTGATGCGGATCGGCTTTGCGCTGATCACCACCCAGCTTTTGGGGATCATCGGGCTGTTGTTCGCCGGCGGCGTGCTGCTGCTCTGGGTCTGCTGGAAGATGTGGCGCGAGCTGCACCACCAAGCCGAGCCGGAGGAGGCGGCGGCCGAGGCCGTGCTCGACAACGACCCGACCACCGAGCCGAAGATCAAACCGGCCAAGACCTTCAAGTCTGCATTCCTGCAGATTCTCATCGCCGATGTTTCGATGAGCCTGGACAACGTCTTGGCCGTCGCCGGCGCCGCGCGCGAGCACCCGGCCATCCTGGTGTTCGGCCTGCTGCTGTCGATCGCCCTGATGGGCGTCGCCGCCACCTGGATCGCCCGCCTGCTGCACAAGTACCGGTGGATCGGCTACGTCGGCCTGCTCATCGTCCTCTACGTGGCGCTGCACATGATGTGGGAAGGACACCGGACCGCTGTCGTCGACCTGAACCGGACCGCCGACTACAACGCCTTCATGCCCACCTTCCTCGACATCGGCCCCGAGGAAGAAGCCGAGCACCGGCTGCATTAGCGGGACGCCTCTTCCTTTCCCGCCGCAGGCGGGAAAGGAAGGCGCTCTACCCCGCCACCGCCATCTCCGCCCCGCCGAACCGCTCGGTCCATTCGGCGATCTGGGTCTCCTCGACCTTGCGGAACAGCACCTCGGGGACTTCGACCTTGCGGCCGGGGTCGAGGATCTGCAGCAGGGCGGCCCCCTCCCCCTCCGGCCAGCGGCCCGGATACTCCTCGCCCACCGCCAGCGCGATCTTCTCGGCCGCGAAGGGGATGAACGGCTCGGAGACCTTGGCGAACAGCGCCACCAGGTTCAGTCCCGTACGCACCACCACCGCCGCCCGGTCGCGGTCAGTCTTGATCGCCGTCCACGGCGCGGCCTCGGTCAGATACTGGTTGCCCAGCACCCAGAGCTGGCGCACCGCCTGGGCCGCCTTCCTCATCTCGGCCGCTTCCAGGTAGCCGGTCAGCTCGGCCAGCTTGTCCGTCACGTCCGAATAGAGCCGCAGCTCCAGCTCGCCCGACGTCCCGCCCTCGGGAACGACGCCCTCGAACCGGCTCTCGCAGAACTTCAGGATGCGGTTGACGAAGTTGCCCAGCACGTCGGCCAGGTCGGCGTTCACCTGCGCCTGGAACTGCTCCCAGGTGAAGTTGGCGTCCGAGCTCTCCGGCGCGTTGGCCGTCAGCCACCAGCGCCAGTAGTCGGCCGGCAGCAGCTCCAGCGCATGGTCCATGAACACGCCGCGCCGCTGGCTGGTGGAGAACTTGCCGCCGTACCAGTTCAGCCAGTTGAAGCCCTTCAGCATGTCGACCAGCTTCCAGGGGGTGTTGGAGGCCTGGGTCCACTTGCCGCCCGAGCCGAGGCTCTCGTTCAGGCCGATGAGGGTGCAGGGGAAACCCACCGTGTGGAACGGCACGTTGTCCTTGCCCATGAACTCCACATAGGTGACGTCCTGCGCGTGCGGCAGCCGCCACCAGCGCTCCCACTCGATCTCCTCGGCGGCGCCGCGGCCCTCCTCCAGCGCCTTGGCGTCGGCCCACTCCCAGGTGGCGCCGATGTATTCGATCGGGGCGTCGAACCAGACGTAGAACACCTTGCCGGCTAGGCCCTCGACGTCCGGCAGCTCGCCCTTGGGGTTCGCCCCCCAGTCCCAGGCGTTGACCGGCACGCCCCAGGTCAGGTCTCGGGTGATGCCGCGGTCCTGCAGCCCCTCGTCCAGCCACTTGAAGGCGATCGAGGTGACGAGGTTGGGCCAGCTGCCCTTCTTGGTCCCAATCCAGTCGCGAAGCTTGTCCGAGAATAGCGACTGGCGAAGGAACAGGTGCTTGGAATCGCGGATCTCGATCTCTTCCGAGCCTGACACCGCCGAACGCGGCTTGATCAGGTCGGCCGGGTCCAGCACCCGCGTGCAGTTCTCGCACTGGTCGCCGCGAGCGGCCTCGTATCCGCAGTGCGGACAGGTGCCGACCACGTAGCGGTCCGGCAGGAAGCGCTTGTCGGCCAGCGAGTAGACCTGCTTGGTCACCCGCTCCTCTATGAAACCCGCCTCCCACAGCGCCTTGGCGAAGCGCTGGGTCAGCCGGTGGTTCTGCGGCGAGGACGAGCGGCCGAAGTGATCGAACGACAGGCCGAACCGACGGCAGATGTCGTGCTGGGCCCGGTGCTGCTCGTCGCAATACTCGCGCACGTCCTGGCCGGCCGCGGCGGCGGCCAGCTCGGCCGGCGTGCCGTGCTCGTCGGTGGCGCAGACGAACAGCGTCTCGCGGCCCGTGGCCCGCTGGAAGCGCGCATAGACGTCGGCGGGCAGCATCGAGCCCGCCAGGTTCCCCAGCTGCTTGATGCCGTTGATGTAGGGCAAAGCCGAGGTGATCAGGACGCGGGACATCGCTCGCTCGAGGCCTTTCAGAGGGGCTGACGCGGAAGGGGCGCTATATAGGCCCTTAACGGCGTGGCTGCGAACCCCGCGTCGAGAGTCCGGCTAGAGCGGCCCCTTGAACACGAACAGCGCACCGAGCCCGATCAGGGCGAACCCCACCGCGTGGTTCATCGTGAACCGCTCGCCGAGGTAGGTGATCGAGAACACAGCGAAGACCGCCAAAGTGATCACCTCCTGCATCGTCTTCAGCTCGGCCGCCGAATAGACCGTGCGGCCGATGCGGTTGGCCGGCACCGCCAGGCAGTATTCGAAGAAGGCGATCGCCCAGCTGCCGACGATCAGCAGCCACATCGGCCGGTGCTCCACCTTCAGGTGGCCGTACCAGGCGAAGGTCATGAAGACGTTGGAGGCCACGAGCAGGAGGACCGGCCAAACGGCCGCCGCGGCGTGAGGCATGAGGGGCGCTCCTCCGGGGGCTGTGGAAGAATCGGGCTTAACCCTTGGCGTCCAGGGCCTATAACCTGCGCCGCAGTCGGAGGGAGAGCGGCATGCGGGCTTGGGGCGCACGGATCGGGCTGGTTCTGGCGGCGGCG
Organism: Phenylobacterium sp.; assembly: GCF_036263695.1. Lineage (GTDB taxonomy): Bacteria > Pseudomonadota > Alphaproteobacteria > Caulobacterales > Caulobacteraceae > Phenylobacterium. The sequence continues at coordinate 1,763 of NZ_DATAGM010000183.1, read as the reverse complement.
GCGCTGGCGCTGTCGGCCTGCGGGGGCGGCGATGGTCAGGGCGCGAAAGCCGGCGCCGGCACGCTGCGCATCTACAACTGGAGCGACTACATCGACCCGGCGCTGCTGGAGGACTTCACCAAGCAGACCGGCATCAAGGTCGTCTACGACACCTTCGATTCCAACGAGGTGCTGGAGACCAAGGTCCTGCAGGGCGACATCGGCTACGACCTGGTGGTTCCGTCCAACTCCAACCTGCCCCGCTACATCACCGCCCAGGCGATCACGCCGCTCGACAAGGCGAAGCTCCAGGGCCTGCAGAACCTGTGGCCCGACGTGGTCCGCCACATGGAGCCGTTTGATCCGGGCGCGAACTATGCGGTCCCGTACATGTGGGGCACCATCGGCATCGGCTATAACCGTGACGCGGTCGCCCAGCGGCTGCCGGGCGTGAACGTCGACTCCTGGGACTTCGCCCTGAACCCCAAGAACCTCGCCAAGCTGAAGGACTGCGGCGTCTACTTCCTCGACGCCTCGGAGGACATGTACGCCCTCACCCTCCAGTGGCTGGGCAAGGATCCCAACTCCAAAGACCTGGCCGACTACCAGGCGGCCACTGACGCCCTGCTCGTCGCCCGGCCCTTCGTGCGCAAGTTCCACTCCTCGGAATACATCAACGCCCTGGCCAACGGGGACATCTGCCTGGCCGTCGGCTACTCCGGCGACGTCTTCCAGGCCGCCGCCCGGGCCGAGGAGGCGGGGGGCAAGGTCAAGGTCGAGTACGTCATCCCCAAGGAAGGCAGCCAGGTCTGGTTCGACGTCTTCGTTATGCCCAAGGGGGCGCCGAACGCCGAGGCCGCCTACGCCTTCCTGAATTACATGCTGCGGCCCGAGGTCATCGCCAAGGCGTCCAACTACACTCAATACGCCAACGCCAACTCGGCGGCGACGCCGCTGGTGGACGCCGAGATCCGCGGCAACCCGAACATCTATCCGACGCCCGAGGTGTTCCAGCGCCTGTTCGTCACCACCGCCAAGGACCCCGCCCTGCTGCGCGACGTCAACCGGCAATGGACGCGGGTGCTGACCGGCCAGTGACGGGCGGCCGGCTCAACATCGGAGCCATCCGCTCCAGCTTCGCGCCCTGGGAGGACCCGGCCGCAAAGCCCCTGGTGCGGTTTGAAAAGGTCACCAAACGGTTCGGCGCCGTCACCGCGGTCAAGGCGGTGGACCTGGCGATCTACGAGCGCGAGTTCTTCGCCCTGCTGGGCCCCTCCGGCTGCGGCAAGACCACCCTGATGCGCCTCCTGGCGGGCTTCGAGACGCCGGACGAGGGCCGCGTGCTGCTCGGCGACAACGACCAGTCGGACGACCCGCCGCACCGCCGGCCGGTGCATCTGATGTTCCAGTCCTACGCCCTCTTCCCGCACCTCACCGTCGAGCAGAACGTCGCCTTCGGCCTCAAGCAGCAGAAGGTCGCCAAGCGGGAGATCGCCGACCGGGTGGGCGAGATGCTGGCCCTGGTCCGTCTCACCGGCCTGGAACGGCGCCGGCCGGACCAGCTCTCCGGCGGCCAGAAGCAGCGGGTCGCGCTGGCCCGGGCGCTCGCGCCCCGCCCCAAGGTCCTGCTGCTCGACGAGCCGCTGGCCGCCCTCGACCGAAAGCTGCGCGAGGAAACCCAGTTCGAGCTGATGGCCCTGCAGCAGCGGCTGGGCATGACCTTCATGATCGTCACCCACGACCAGGACGAGGCCATGGTCGTCGCCGACCGCATCGCCGTCATG
>NZ_DATAGM010000182.1:0-8905 GCF_036263695.1 Phenylobacterium sp. | reverse complement strand
AGACGATCAACAAGATCGTCCGCACGTCCCGCCAGATGCTGCACGAGATCGGCCGCGAGCCGACCCCCGAGGAGTTGGCCGAGAAGCTCGCCATGCCCCTGGAGAAGGTGCGCAAGGTGCTGAAGATCGCCAAGGAGCCGATCTCCCTCGAAACCCCGATCGGGGACGAGGAGGACAGCCACCTGGGCGACTTCATCGAGGACAAGAACGCGGTCCTGCCGATCGACGCGGCCATCCAGTCGAACCTGCGCGAAACCACCACGCGGGTGCTGGCCTCGCTGACGCCGCGCGAAGAGCGGGTTTTGCGGATGCGCTTCGGCATCGGCATGAACACCGACCACACCCTCGAGGAGGTCGGCCAGCAGTTCAGCGTGACCCGTGAGCGGATCCGCCAGATCGAAGCCAAGGCCCTGCGCAAGCTCAAGCACCCGAGCCGGAGCCGCAAGCTCCGCAGCTTCCTCGACAGCTGACGAAAAAGAGGGGCGGTCCGATAGGGCCGCCCCTTCTGCTTTCAGCTGGCGCCTAGGCTTCCAGCAGCGGCGCAAAGCCGCCGTAGACCATCCGCTTGCCGTCGAACGGCATCTGCAGCTTTTGCATCCGCTCGTCCTGCATCACGGCCTGCCAGCCGGCGTCACGGGCGGCTTTGTCGGGCCAGGCGATCCACGAGAAGACGATGGTCTCGTCCGTCGTGGCCTGCACGGCCCGCCGGAAGTCGGTGACCTGGCCATCCGGCACGTCGTCGCCCCAGGCGTCGACGCATTTCACCGCACCGTGGGACTTGAAGACCTCCGAAGCCGCCCGGGCGTGCGCCAGGTAGGCGTCCTTGTTGGCGGTCGGCACGGCCGCGATCATTCCGTCGATGTAGCTCATCTCGAAGTCTCTCCCTGACGGGCTGCTTGCCACCCGTTGAGACTCATGCCTCCGTAAGTTATAGATTGCAATCTTGGAGTTAGAAAATATAACTAAGCAAACCTCCCGCCGCTACGACGACGCCTGCGCCACCGCTCACGCGCTCGACCTGATCGGCGAGCGCTGGGCCATGCTGGTGATGCGCGAGCTGATGCTGGGCCCGCGCCGCTTCAGCGACCTACGCGCCAGCCTGAGCGGCCTGTCGGCCAACGTGCTCACCCAGCGCCTGGAGGGGCTCGAGGCGGCCGGCGTCGTGCGCCGACGCAAGCTGCCGCCCCCGGCCTCCGTGCAGGTCTACGAGCTTACCGAATGGGGGCTGGAGGCCGAGCCGGTTCTGCTGGCCCTGGGTCGCTGGGCCGTGAGGTCGCCGCAGCACGATCCGACCCTGCCGTTCAGCCCGGTGTCTTTGATGCTGTCCCTGCGGGCCAAGTTCGAGGCGGCGCGCGCGCAGGGGCTGGCGTTCGAAATCGCCTTCCGCTTCGGCGAGGAGGCCTTCCGCGCGGCGGTGAAGGACGGCGCTCTCACAGCCGAGCGCGGCGAGGCGGAGGCGCCGGACGCGGAGGTGTTCGGTTCACCTTCCGCTCTTGCGGCCCTGCTCTACGGCAAGGTCCCACTCGAGGCGCTGGAAGCGGAAGGGGCGCTCACGGTGCACGGCGATCGGGCCGCGCTGCTGCGCCTGGCCGATCTCTACGAGATGCCGCCGAAAGCCGGCTAGGCGGCGCCGTCGGGCTCAGCCGGCGGCGCGTCACGGGCCGTGGCGATGTAGGCGCAGATGGCCGCGGAGATCGCGCCGGCGGCGGCGATCCAGACCAGGATCCAGGCGTCCAGCTCCGAAAAGCCGGAGATCAGCGCCGACCACAGCGAGGAGGCGGCCGCGCCGACCAGGGCCGTGGCGCCGATCACCGCCGCGCGCTTGGAAAGCCGCGTTGCGAGGAAGCTCCCCGCCGCACCGGCGATGGCGCCGGGGACCAGGCCGAACAGGTAGCAGGCGGGGATGGCCACCAGCAGCAGGGCGGCAATCCCCAGCGGGAAGGCCGCATCGAAGCTGGAGACGGCCGAGAAGATCAGCGCCCCGACCGGCAGCACGGCGCCGATCGGCGGGCCGATGATGGCGAACAGCGCCGCCCAATAGAGGATCTCGCTCCTGGGCGGGTTGGCGGCGGGAGGCGCAGTGGCGGCGGCGGCGTCGGTCATGGCGTCGGTCTCTGGCTCGAAGCCGAAACGCCGAAGCGCCGCGTTGGCTGCGCTCAGGCGAACCCGTCGCGCAGGAAGGCCTCGGCGAAGGCGCAGTGCATGGCTACGCCGCGGGCCATGACGGCCTCGTCCAGCACCATGCGGTTGGAATGCAGGGCGCAGCAGCTGCGGAAGTCGCCGCCCTCCGGGGTCGCGCCCAGGAAGACCATGGCGCCGGGGACCTTCTGCAGCACGTAGGAGAAATCCTCCGCGCCCATGACCGGCGAGGGCATGGTGCGCCAGGCGCGCTCGCCGTAGAGCTCGCCGGCCACCTGCTCGGCCAGGGCGACCGCGCGGCCGTCGCTGACGGTGACCGGGAAGCCGTGGGTCAGCTCGACCTGGGCGTTGGCCCGGTGGGCTGCGGCGATGTTCTCGGCCACACGCTGCACGCCTTCGTGGGCGAGGGTGCGCGAGCGCTCCGAGAAGGATCGGATGGTGCCGAGGATGATCGCCTGCTCGGGGATGACGTTGTCAGTGGTGCCGGCGGCGATCTTGCCGACGGTGATCACCACCGGGTCGAAGGCCGGCACCTGACGGGTGACCATGGTCTGCAGGGCGATAACGATCTCGCAGGCGATGGGAATCGGGTCGATGGCGTCGTGCGGCTGCGAGGCGTGGCCGCCCTTGCCGGTGACGGTGATCTCGAACTCGTCGGCGGCGGCCATCAGCGGCCCGGCGCGGCCGGCGAACACGCCGGTCGGCACATTCGGGGTGATGTGCAGCGCGAACGCGGCGTCGGGCAGGGGATCGAGCAGCCCGTCGTCGAGCATGTAGCGGGCGCCGTGGAAGCCCTCCTCGCCCGGTTGGAACATGAAGACCACCGTGCCCGCCAGCTCGTCCCGCCGCGCGCAGAGCGCCCGGGCCGCGCCGGCCAGCATGGCCACATGGGTGTCGTGGCCGCAGGCGTGCATCGCCCCGTCGGTCCTCGAGGCGAACGGCAGGCCGGTGTCCTCGTGCAGCGGCAGGGCGTCCATGTCGCCGCGCAGCAGGACCGTGCGCCCGTTTTCCGGGCCCCGCAGAATGGCCACGAAGCCGGTGGTGGACGGGCCCTCGCGGATCTCCAGCGGCAGGCCCGCCAGCGCCGCCTTGGCCTTCGCGGTGGTCTTGGGCGTCTGGAGGCCGAGCTCCGGCTCCTCGTGAATGGCGCGGCGCAGGGCGATCAGGTCGGGCAGCAGGGCCTCGCCGGCTTCGGCCCAGGGCGTGCGCGGGGTCAGGATGTTCATGGGGGCAGCTTGGGCCGCCGCCGGGCCGGGCGCAACCGGCGCCTAGGCCGCCATCATCCCGAACTTGCCGGCCTGGTAGTCGGCGTAGGCCTGCCGGATCTCCTCGACGCTGGTCATCACGAATGGGCCGTGGGCGACCACCGGCTCGTCGATCGGGTCGGCATGACCGAACACCAGCACCGCCGCCTGGGCCGCCTCGATGCGAAGGATCGCGCCGGCCCGGTCGAGCTGGACCAGGTGGTGCTGGGCGATGCTGCGCCCGCCGATGCGGATCTCGCCGGACACCAGGTAGAGGAAGACGTGCCGCCCCGAGAGGCCTTCGAACCCGACGCTCGCGCCGGCCTCCATCCGAAGCGTCGACATGAAGACGCCGGTCAGGGACTCGATCGGCCCGGTCCGGCCGCCATGGCTTCCGGAGATCAGGTTCAGCTCGACGCCGCCGTCGCACAGGCTCGGGATCTCGTCCTGCTGCACGCCGGTGTAGCGGGGCTCGGTCATCTTCAGCCGCGAGGGCAGGTTGACCCACAGCTGGAGGATCTCCAGCGGCCCGCCGCGGCGCTTGAAGTCCTCAGGGGAGACCTCGGCGTGCACCAGCCCGCGCCCGGCCGTCATCCACTGCACCCCGCCCGCACGGATGACGCTTTCGTGGCCGCCGGTGTCACGGTGGGCGAGCTCGCCCTCCAGGATGAAGGTCACCGTCTCGAAGCCGCGGTGCGGGTGCGGCCCGAACGGCAGGCCACGGTTGCCCGGCGGATAGACCTGCGGGCCGTGATGGTTGAGGAACAGGAACGGGTCGACCTGGTCCAGGCCAGGTCCCGGCAGCGGCCTGCGGGTGACCAGGTCGCCGATGTCGTCGCGGTGGGCGGCGTGGACGCCGAGCACGGTCTTGTCGGTCATGGCGGTCTCCTTGCCGGACAACGCCTCAGCGCCACGCGTAGTTGAAGCTGATGCTGATCCGCTCAGCCTTGGCGCGGTTGGCGGGCACCTCGTGCCGTAGCCAGCTCTCCCACATCAGCACCGTGCCGGGCTGAGGCGCCAGATAGACGAACGCCTTCTGGCCCTCGTCGGCGTCGGCTCTCCGCGGCGGGGCGGCCATCATTAGCGGAAGGCGCGGGTCCTCCAGCTTCAGGGCGCTGGCTCCCGGTGGGACGGCCACATAGACCGTGCCGGAAAGGACGCTGTGCGGATGGATGTGGCCGGAGTGGGCGCCGCCGGCCTTCAGGACATTCACCCACAGGCTGTCGAGTCGAAGCCGGCCTGCGCCGAGGTCCAGCTGCAGCGCCTCGGCGTAGGCGCGGGCGTGGCGGTCGAGGCGGGTCTTCAGCTGGGCGAAGACGCTGGCCCGCTGGGGCAGGTCGTCGAGGGAGGCGTAGGAGGTGTAGCCGGCATAGCCATGCTCGCGGCACCAGGCGCGGCCGGCCACGTCCTCAACCGCCAGCATCCGGCAGGCGTCTTCCAGCTCGCGATTGAATGCCGCAAAGCCGCGCTCTTCCGCGAGGGTCGCTTCGTATACGCGGGTGACGAACAGGGACTTCAGCGCCATGGGGGGGCGCTAAGCCCCCGGCGCGCGGAAGTCTAGGCGCGGATGTTCAGTAGGGAGCCGAGCATCTCTTCGGCGGTGCGCACCACCAAGACGTTGGCTTCGAGCTCCGCCTTGGCCTCGGACATGTCGGCGCTGGCTTGCGCCAAGTCGCCGAACTCCCCGCCCGCGGAGCCAACCGCGCGGCGCGCCGCATCGTCGAAGCGGTGCGTGGCCGCCATCATCCCGTAGTGGGCCGTTACGATCGGATCCATGTTTCGCCCCTTCCATCCCCGGGCGAAGCCTGCGGCGGCGAGGGTTAAGCCATCGTCCGCAGAACGTGGTGAAAGCCGAATGAAAAGAAACGCATCCGAAGACCTGTCCAGCGCGTATGGAGGCTGGAACGTGGTATGCTCAGGCAAAAGGAGCGCCTCAATGAAACACCTCCCCCTCGTGGCCGCTCTGGCCCTGATCGCCGGCGCCGCCCAGGCCCAATCCCCGATGAACCAGAACCCGCCGACCCAGACGACGCTGTGTCTCGAAGTCAACGGCTCGATCATCCCGCCCGTCTGTCATCGGCCGGCCTCGCGCGTCGATCAGCGCGAGGATATCTGCCTCTGCTCGAACGGCGGCATCCGGGTGGACGCGCCGGTCTGCGCCCCGGGCGAGCGGCCGCCGGCCGAGTCCCGCGTATTCGAGAACGCCCGCCGCGACGCAGGCCGCGACGGCACCCTGATGGGCGACATGTGGCAGGGCCAGCGGATGTGCGTGGACATCCGCCGCGGCCGCTAGGTCAGGCCTCGATCGCCCCGTAGACCCGCTTCTGGAACACGGGCAGGGCGGCGCGCGCGCCCATCCGCTGGCCGGTGGCCAGCTGCGAGGCGGCCTCGGGGCCGAGGTCCATGGCGTTCTGGATCAGGTAGATCAACACCATGTCCTGGGCCGGGTCAGCCTGCCACCAGGTGCCGAAGGCGCCCGGCCAGCCGAACGCGCCCTTTGAGCCGGCGCCCATCCAGGCCTGCTTCTCCGGGTCGGTGACCACCGACAGCCCCAGGCCGAAGCCCTGGCCTAGCCAGAAGGGGATGCCCATGAAGGGGATCTGGCGCTGCGCGTCCGTCAGCCGGTTGGTGGTCATCAGCTCGACGGTCTCCGGCTTCAGCAGCCGTACGCCGTCGAGCTCGCCGCGGTTCAGCAGCATGCGGGCGAACTTCAGGTAGTCGTCGGCGGTGGAGATCAGGCCGCCGCCGCCGGCCTCGAACACCGGCCGCTGCGGCTCGGGCGGATAGGAGACGTCCTGCAGGGGCCCGCCGTCGGCCGGCGCCTTGTAGAGCCGGGCCAGCCGGTCGGCCTTCTCAGGATTGGCCCAGAAGCCGGTGTCGGTCATGTCGAGCGGGCCGAAGATCCGCTCCTCCAGCACCTGGCCGAAGCTCTTGCCTTCGATGCGGCCGACGATGAAGCCGAGCACGTCGGTGGAGTGGCCGTAGTGGAACCGCTCGCCGGGCGCATAGGTCAGCGGCAGCTCCCCGAGCCGGCGCATCCACTCGTCCGCGCCGTACGGGCCCAGCAGCGGCGAGCCGAGCGCGGCCTGGTAGGCGTGGGCGATCGGGCCGACCGAGGTGAAGTTGTAGGCCAGCCCCGAGCGGTGGGTCATCAGGTCTTCGATGGTGATGTCGCGCGGCGCAGGAACGGTGTCCTCCACCGGGCCCGTCGGGCTCTTCAGCACCTTCATGTCGGCGAACTCGGGCGCCCACGTGGTGATGGGATCCTCGAGCCGGAGCTTGCCTTCCTCCATCAGCATCAGGGCCGCGACCGAGGTGATCGGCTTGGTCATGGAGGCGATCCGGAACATCGTGTCCCGGGTCATCGGCTTGCCCGCGGCGATGTCACGCTGGCCGATCGCGTTGACCTGCACCACCTTGCCCTTGCGCCAGACCAGCGTCACAAAGCCGGAGACGTCGCCCGCGTCGACGATGGCCTGCAGGGCGGGCGGGATCTGCTCCAGCGCCTGCCGGTTCAGCTTGCCGAGGTGCGCGTCGCCGTCCATGCCGTGTCTCCTTCTTTAGACTTTCCCAACCGATAGCGGCGGGCGCTGGGTTCGACTACGGCGCCCTAGCGTCAACCCGCCTGTGATTGACGCCGGCTCGGGCCAAGCTCATGCTCCATGGGTCGCAAAGCAGAGGGAGGCGCGCGTGAAGGCTCAGCAACGTCCGCAGATCGCAGCCCAGGCCTCCATCTTGGCGCTCCTCGCCTAACACAGGCTCCGGGCCGATCCGCAGTCCGCCCGGCCGGTCGCACCGGCCGACCTTTGCCTCGCCGCGCCCGCGGGGGCCGGCGAAACCTGCGAGACTCCATGCCTACTCAAGAGACGCTCAATCCGTACGGCAGCCTCTGTGCGGAAATCTACGACATCGACAAGCCTGCCGGCTCTCTGAACGACGTGCCCTTCTACCTGGCGCGCCTGAAGGGGATCGGCGGCCCGATCCTCGAGCCGGCGGTCGGTTCCGGGCGGATGCTGATCCCGCTGCTGGAGGCGGGCTGCGAGGTCGAGGGTTTCGACGCCTCCGACCATATGCTGGAGAACTGCCGGCGCAACTGCGCCGCCCGCGGCCTCCCCGCCCCGGTCCGCAAGGCGCGGTTGCAGGACTTCGCCTACGACCGGCGGTTCGCCGCCGTCATCTGTTCGGTGGGGACCTTCACCTTCGTCTCGGATTTCGACGAGGCGCTGGCCGTGCTCCGCCGCTTCCGGGAACACCTGGAGCCGGGGGGGCTCCTGATGATCGACCTCCCCGTGCTCGGCGCCATGTGGACCGACGCTCACTCGATCCGCACCTGGACGGCGGCCAATGGCGACCTGCTCCGGTTCGAGAACCAGCTGGTGGCGACCGACCACCTGGCCCAGACCAGCCTATCGCACATGCGTTATGAGCGCTGGCGGGAGGGGAGGCTGGTGGAGTCCGAACTGGAGGTCATGAAAGGACGCTTCTGGGGCCGCGAGGAGTTCGCCATGGCCCTGGAGCGCTGCGGCTTCGGCCAGGTCCAGGTGTTCGGAAACTACAATCGCGCCCGCCCGCCCCGCAGCTCCGACCGTGGGCTGACCTTCGAGGCGGTGGCGGTCTGACTTCATAACCGCTCACTCGGCGCACGCCGGGGCCCAATCCGAGTCAGCCGCCTGGCGGAGAGTCAGGTTGGGTCCCGGCTTTCGCCGGGCTGAGAGGTGATAATCACTGCTGCGTCGGCGCCTCGTAGGTCGCCACCAGTTCGCCCTTGGCGATGGTGTGGCCCTTCAGCACGTTGAGCAGCTCGTTGAGCGGGGTGTCCGGTCCCATCGGGATCTGGTCGTCGAGGGCGAAGACCTGGAAGTAGTAGCGGTGCACGCCATGGCCGGCCGGGGGCCTGGGGCCGAACCAGCCGTAGCCGCCCATGTCGTTCTTCCCCTGGACGGCGTTCTGCGGCGAGATCAGCTCGGCGTTGTTTGGAAGCCCCTCGGGCAGGCCGGGGGCCTCGCCGGGGATGTTCCAGATCATCCAGTGGACGAAGGGCAGATCGCGCGGGGCGTCGGGATCCTCGACGATCACCGCCCAGGCGGCGACGTCCGGCACGTTGGTCCAAGTCAGCGGCGGGGAGATGTTGTCGTGGTAGGCCGAGTGGCGGTCGGCCAGGCGCCCGTCCACCCCCTGCGCCGGGGAGTAGACCGTCACTCCAGTATCGAGCCTGGGATCGACTTTCATGATGGTGAGGGCTTCGCCCGAGTGCTCAGTCATGGCTGGCTCCTTCCTTGTCGCCTGACAACAGGAAGACCCCCGCCAATGTTGCGACGCCGGCGGCCATGGCGCCTGCGAGCTTGTCACAGCGCCGCTGCGTGCTTACCTAGCGTAAGGCGTTGCTGCGTCGCGGCAATTGAACCGAGGCTGTTTCGCGCTTATATGCGCGGTCCCTTTTGTCGGGTGGGCGTGCGTGTGTGTCGGCTCCACCTCCATGAGCGTCTTGTGAGGAAGATTATACGCCCATGCTGGTGACCATG
>NZ_DATAGM010000181.1:0-2259 GCF_036263695.1 Phenylobacterium sp. | reverse complement strand
GCCAGCAGGGGAGGGGGCGCGCGCATTGGGGCGTGGACATAGAGGCGGCGGCGGGAAAGGGGAAGGCGGCATTCCCTCCCCTTCATGGGGAGGATGGTCCCGAAGAGAACGGGTGGGGGCGTTATGGCCTGACAGGGAGCTGGCGATCAGCGCCGGAGCCCGAGACTCCCCACCCGTCCGCGTCCAGCCTCCCCTTGGAGGCGGCGAGGAGCTACTCGATCGAGATCGGCTCGGTCCTCAGGGCCTCGTCGTCGGCCAGCGCCGCCTCGGGTTCGGCGACAGCGGCGGCGCGGCTGAACTCGGCGGAGAGCATCTCGTAGAAGGCGTTGCGCTCGGCGGTCTGCAGCTCCGGCTCGGGCTCGATGCCTACCCAGTCGAAGTCGCGGGGGCTCATGCCCTGGTGGGCGGCGACCATGAAGCGGCGCCAGATTTCGGCCGGCAGCTCGCCGCCGGTGACCTGCCTCATCGGCTTGCCGCCGTCGTCGCCGAGCCACACGCCGGCGGTCAGCTCCGGGGTGAAGCCGATGAACCAGGCGTCGCGCCAGTCCTGGCTGGTGCCGGTCTTGCCGGCCGAGGGCCAATCGAAGGCCGCCCGCGTGCCGGTGCCGCCGGTCACCACCTTCTTCAGCATCCGCACCATCTGCCCGGCGCGGGCCGAGTCGTAGGCGTAGGCCGGCGCGCTCGGCGGGTGGACGTAGAGCTGCTGGCCGAGCGGGGAGGTGATCTCCTCGATGAGGTAGGACTGGGTCCGGTAGCCGCCGTTGGCGAACACCGAAAAGCCGCTGGTCAACTCCAGCAGGGTGACCTCGTAAGCCCCCAGCGCCACCGACAGGTTCGGGTGGTCGGGGATGCTGTCCAGGCCGAAGCGGCGGGCCAACACCGCGACCGAGTCCGGGCCGGCTTCCTGGGCCAGCTGGACCGCGACGGTGTTGATCGACTTGGCGAGCGCCGTCTCCAGGGTCACCGGGCCGGAATAGCCGCCGCCGTAGTTGCCCGGGTCCCAGTCGCCGATCTTGATCGGCTCGTCGAGCTTGACGTCGGTCGGCATCGCCCCGGCCTCCAGCGCGGCGGCGAACACGAACGGCTTGAACGTCGAGCCCGGCTGGCGTTTTGCCTGGATCGCCCGGTTGAACGAGCTGTCGCCGTAGTCGAGGCCGCCGACCATCGCCCGGATGGCGCCGTCGGGCGCCAGGGCCACGACGGCGCCCTGGGTCGCGCCGCGGCCGCGCCCTTGCGCCTCAACCACTTCGCGCAGGATCTCGGCGCCGGCCTTCTGCATGTCAGGGTCGATCGACAAGCGCACGATCAGGCTCGGCGCATCGTCGCCGACCAGCCGCACGGCCTCGGCGGTGGCGTGGTCCAGCACATAGCCGAAATCGCCCTCGCCGCCGGTGCGGTCGGCGAGCTTTGGCGGCTCCGCGAGCGCCTCTCGGGCCTCTTCCGGCGTGATCCAGCCGGCCCGGGCCATCGAGGCCAGGATCAGCCGCCCGCGGGCCATCGCCCCGCTCATGTCCCTGTTGAGCGCCAGTCTCGAGGGCGCCTTGGGCAGGGAAGCGAGCAGAGCCGCCTCGCCCAGCGTCAGCCGACTGGCGGGCTTGCCGAAATAGGTCCGCGCCGCGCCGTCGACGCCATAGGTGTTGGCGCCGAAGAACAGCCGGTTCAGGTAGAGTTCCAGGATTTCGTTCTTGGTCAGCTTCTCCTCGACCCGGTAGGCGAGGGCGGCCTCCTGGATCTTTCGCTTCAGGCTGCGCTCGGGGGTGAGGAACAGGTCCTTGACCAGCTGCTGGGTGAGCGTGGAGCCGCCCTGCACGACGCGTCCCTCTCGCCAGTTGATCCAGGCCGCCCGCGCCAGGCCCTGGTAGTCCAGCGCGCCGTGCTCGTAGAACCGCTCGTCCTCGGCGGCGAGGAAGGCCTTCACCACGTGGTCGGGCAGCTGGTTCAGGGCGACCCGGTCGCCGAACCTCGGGCCTCGCTCGGCGATCAGCTGGCCCCGGCGGTCCAGGAAGCGAATGCCCGGCGCGCGCTTGGACTTGTAGAGCTCTTCCTTGTCGGGGATCTCCGGCAGGCCGGCCAGGTAGGTCTGCTTGACGTAGATCCAGCCGCTGGTCGCCGCCACCGCGGTGACGATGCAGACGGCGAGCAGCGACAGCCACACCCACTTCAGCCACCGGCGCGGCTTTCGCGCCTTGGCCTTCAGGTCCGCCCGATAGGTCTCGCCGGCTTCCAGCGGCGCGTCCTCAGGCGTCTCGGTCGTGTGTG
>NZ_DATAGM010000180.1:0-20361 GCF_036263695.1 Phenylobacterium sp. | reverse complement strand
ACAGCTGGCTGGTGGAGCACCGCTACTCCGGCCGGCTGGTCTGCCACCTGACCGGCTATTCCATGCCCAAGCCGGAGCGCTGCCCCCACTGCAGCGCCAAGGACAGCCTGGCCTCCATCGGCCCCGGGGTGGAGCGGGTGCAGGAGGAGGCCGCCCACCTGTTCCCGGAGGCGCGGATCGCCGTCTTCTCCTCCGACACCCTGTTCGACGCCCGCGAAGCCAAGCGGATGGTGGAAGCCATGGAGCGCGGCGAGATCGACATCCTGGTGGCCACCCAGGCCGCGGCCAAGGGGCACAACTTCCCAAATCTCACCCTGGTGGGGGTGGTGGACGCCGACCTTGGACTGCGCGGCGGGGACCTTCGCGCCGGCGAGCGGACCTACCAGCTGCTGGCCCAGGCCACCGGCCGGGCCGGACGCCGCGACCGCCCCGGGCGCGCCATGCTGCAGACCTACGCGCCCGAGCACCCGGTGATGCAGGCCCTCAAGGCCCAGGACCGTGACGCCTTCATCGCCGCCGAGATGGAGGGCCGGATGTTCGCCGGCCTGCCGCCGTTCGGGCGGCTCGGCGCGATCATTGTCTCCGGCGAGGACCCGCGCAGCCTGGACGCCTTCGTCAAGGACATGGCCGCCGCCGCGCCGAACGCCGAGGGCGTCGACGTCTACGGTCCCGCCGATGCGCCGCTGAGCCTGATCCGCGGCCGCCGCCGCAAGCGCTTCCTGGTCCGGGCCGACCGCAACGTCGACCTCTCCGCCTACCTCGCCACCTGGCGCGCCCGCGTGAAGCCCACCGGCTCGCTGCGCGTGGTCATCGACGTGGACCCCTACAGCTTCCTGTAGCTCGCCCGCTCATTCCTCGAGCTTCGCCGTCGCACCCTGCGGCGGCGCGCGGACGGGGGGGCCGACGGGCCGCTCGCGCAGCGGCGCCACCGGGATCATCAGCATAAGGACGAAGCCCACCGCGAGAATCGAGACCGAGAAGATCATCCCGTGGACGATCGCGGTCGAGAAGCTCTGCCGGACGAGGCGGTCCATGGCTTGGGCGGCCGGGTCGGCGGCGCGGGCGGCGGCGAGCTCGGGGTGCATGTCGCGCTCGACCGCCATGCGCTGCAGGTCGGACATCTCCAGTTGCTGAACCTGGGCGCCGGGCGGGGTGTGGCGGGCGAGCTCGGCCGACAGGCCCGCGGTCAGCAGGGCCCCGAAGAAGGCGACGCCGAGGGTCGAGCCGATCTGGCGGACGAACTGGCCGGAGGAGGTGGCGACGCCGATCTGGTGGAACGGCACGCTGTTCTGCACCGCCAGGCCGAACAGGCTCTGCCCGGGCCCCAGGCCGATGCCGACGATCAGCAGCCGCCAGGCCAGGTCCGTCGTCGAAGTGTCCGGGCCGATGAAGCAGAGCAGCAGGATGCCGATGATCAGCACGATCCCGCCGCCGATCATGAACGGCTTGTACTGGCCGGTCTTGGTGACCAGCTGGCCGTTGATGGTGGACGAGGCGATCATCCCGCCCATCAACGCCAGCATGGTGAAGCCCGACGTCGTCGCCTTCACCCCCTGCCCCACCTGCATGAACAGCGGCAGGAAGCTGGTCACCCCCATGAAGGCCATGGAGTAGACGAAGGCGGCGCCGTTGGCGGTGGTGAAGGTCTTGTTCTTGAACAGCACCAGCGGGACGATCGGGTCGCGCACCGCCTTCTCGACGACGATGAAGGCGGCCAGGCACAGGGCGGCGAACACCAGCATGCCGATGATGGTCGGCGAGCTCCAAGGATAGTCGCGCCCGCCCCAGGTGATGGCCAAGAGGAAGGGCACGAAGGCGGCGATGATCAGCCCCGCGCCCAGAAAGTCGATCTTCTGCCCCGGCCGGCTTGGCAGGCTGGGCATGCGGAACAGGATGGTCAGCACCGCCAGCGTCGCAAACGGCACGTTGACGTAGAACACCCAGCGCCAGCCCTCGATGACGTGGCCGGCGAACGCCACCGTCCCGTGGTCGGTGAAGAAGCCGCCGATCACCGGGCCGAACACCGACGAGACGCCGAACACCGACCCGAACAGGCCCGAGAACTTGGCCCGCTCGCGGGGCGCGTAGAGGTCGGCGATGATCGCGAACGCGGTGGTGAACAGGCCCCCGCCCCCGATGCCTTGGATCGCCCGGGCCCCGATCAGCTGGGGCATCCCGCCGCCGACCAGCGGCAGGTCGCCGAACTCGCCGGCAAGCCCCGCCAGCCAGGAGCCCGCCAGGAAGATGGCGATGCAGGTGAGCAGCACCGTCTTGCGGCCGAGGATGTCGCCGAGCTTCCCCCAGATCGGCACCATCACCGTCGAGGTGAGCAGGTAAGCGGTCAGCGCCCAGGAGTAGAGGTGCAGGCCTGACAGGTCCGCGACGATCCGGGGCATCGCGGTGGAGATGACCGTCTGGCTCATCGCCGACAGCAGGAAGACGATCATCACCGATATGAGCGTCAGCCGACGCTCCTGGTCGGTGTACGCGTGCGGCTCTTCTTCCAAAGCGTCTCCCACGGCGTGAAATGCGCCGCGCGTCCCTGAACTCTCGTTATGTCGGCCTCGGCGGGTCGAGCCGCCGAGGCCCTTGAAATATCTCTAGTGTCGCGTCTCGTCCGGCGTCTCGGATTTCGACGCCGCAATCTTGCGGTTGGAGGCCCGCCGGTGGGCCATGTTCAGCCCTTCGACCATCGCCGAGAAGGCCATCGCGGCGTAGATGTAGCCCTTGGGCACATGTACCCCGAACCCATCGGCGATCAGCACCGCGCCGATCATCAACAGGAAGCCCAGGGCCAACATCACCACGGTCGGATTGTCGTGGATGAACTTGGCCAGCGGGTCGGCGGCGAGCATCATCGCCGCCACGGCCACCAGCACCGCGATGACCATGATCGGCAGATCGTCGGTCATGCCGACGGCCGTGAGGATCGAGTCGATCGAGAAGACGATGTCGAGAAGAATGATCTGGAAGATCGCCGCCCCGAAATTGTTGATCACCGTCTGCTTGGTGTTCATCACCCCTTCGGTGTCGTTGGGGTCCATCTTCTCGTGGATTTCGGTGGTGGCCTTCCACAGCAGGAACAAGCCCCCGGCGATCAGGATCAGGTCGCGCCAGGAGAAGTTCAGCTCGAACATCGGATGGCCGGTGGTCGCGTCGAGCGGGCCGGTCCACGGCAGCGAGAACACCGTCTGCGTCAGACCGACGATCCAGGCGATTGTCGAGAGCAGGACCAGGCGCATGATCAGCGCCAGCGAGATGCCGAGCCTGCGCGCCTTGCTGCGCTGATGCTCCGGAAGCTTGTTCGAAAGAATCGAGATGAAGATCAGGTTGTCGATGCCCAGCACGACTTCCATGACCACGAGGGTGACAAGGGCCGCCCAGGCCGCCGGATCGGCGGTCCAGGCAAACACGCTCTCCATTTGATTAGCTCTCCCGTTGATCTCCCCGCGTCCTAGGTAGCGAAAATCGTGAGCGTGGCTAGGGGCGCCTGGAGCTCGCAGTGGCGGCGCACGGGTTGCCGCCCCGCCCTCGAAGCTGCACCTTGAGGCCATGAAACCCCTGGTCATGGTGGGCGCCGGCCCAGGCTCGCTGCCGCGGATCATCGCCGAGGCCGCCGCCGCCCGCGGCGCGCCGCTCGCCGGTTATTTGGACGCGGAAGAAGATCCGCAGCCGCCGACCACGCCCATTCCGCGGCTCGGCGATCAGACGCTGCTCGAGGACGCTGGCTTTCTGTCGGCGCACGACCTGGTGCTGGGGGTGCAGGGGCGCGTCCGGCGGGCGCTCGCCGAGGCGATCCTCGCCCGCGGGGGCCGGCTGCCGGTAATCGTCCATCCGGCAGCGACGGTGTCGACAACGGCGCGGATCGGCGACGGGACCATCCTGTCGGCCGGCGTCATCGTCCAGTCGGACACTCGTATCGGCCGGCTGTGCGTGCTGAACACCGCCTGCACAGTCGACCACGACAATCTCGTCGGCGACGAGGTCTCCATCGCGCCGGGCGCCCACACCGCCGGCCGCGTCACCATCCAGGACGGCGCCTTCATCGGCCTGGGCGCGGTGATCATCAACAACGTGGTGGTCGGCGCCCGCGCCACCGTCGGCGCCGGCGCGGTGGTCACCCGAGACGTGCCGGAAGGCGCCACCGTCGTCGGCAATCCGGCGCGGGTGCTGCCGAAAAAGGACAGCTAGGCAGGACTCCCCCCCGCTCATCCCGGCGGAGGCCGGGACCCAGAATGGCGGGCGCAGAGGGGGCTCCACAAGGGCAGCGCTTATCCAGCCACCGCGGAGCCTTGGATCTGGGTCCCGACCTTCGCCGGGACGAGCGGTGGGGAGGATGGCGCCGCCCCCCCGTAACCCAATCCTCAGCATTCCGCTCCAAGGTCGAGCTTCGCCCGGCGCGCGAGTTGCTGCTCGCCCGCCAGGGCGTCCGAAGGGCGCCAGAACGGGACGCCGAGGCCGAAAGAATGACCGACGCCGCACATATCCGCTCGCTGACCGCGCTGAGGTTCTTCGCCGCCTTCTGGGTGGTGATGTTCCACTACTGGCCGAAGCTGGACGCGCCGGCGACGCCGATGTTGGTCCAGAAGGGCTATCTGGGCGTCGAGGCCTTCTTCGTCCTTTCCGGCTTCATCCTCTGCCACGTCTACCGCACGGACGTGGAGGAGCAGCGCTTCCAGTACGGCCGCTTCCTGTGGGCCAGGCTGGCGCGGGTCTACCCGCTGCACTTGGCGACGCTGTTCGGCCTGGGCGGCCTGGCCGCCGCCGCGGGGTTCGCAGGCTTCGCCGTCGACGCCAACATCCTGTCCTGGGAGGCGCTGCCGGCCAACCTCTTGATGGTCCACGCCTGGGGCCTGGCTCCAGTCGCCGGCTGGAACCATCCCTCCTGGTCGATCTCGGCCGAGTGGTTCGCCTATCTCACCTTCCCGCTGTTCGCTTGGGGCGCGCTGGCGCTGAAGTCGCGCCCGCTGCTGGCCGTCGGCCTGGCCGCGGGGGGCCTGGCCGCCCTCTACGCCGGCTTCGAGCAGATCGCCGGCTTTCCGCTCACCCAGGCGACCATCCACTGGGGCGCGCTGCGCATCGTGCCCTGCTTCGCCCTCGGCTGCGCCCTGCACAGCCTCTGGCGCGCGCGGCCGTTCGCGGATCGGGCGAGCGCACTGCTCGGCGCCGCCTTTTCGGGCGCCGCGGCCCTGATTGCGTCGGCTGCGGGCGGCCCCGACGCCGTGATCGTGCTCGGTCTGGGCGGGCTGATCTACTTC
Organism: Phenylobacterium sp.; assembly: GCF_036263695.1. GTDB lineage: Bacteria > Pseudomonadota > Alphaproteobacteria > Caulobacterales > Caulobacteraceae > Phenylobacterium. The sequence continues at coordinate 15,103 of NZ_DATAGM010000180.1, read as the reverse complement.
CTGGCCGGCGCCGCCCAGGCCGGATCCCAGCTATTCGGCCACCCTGTGCTCGTCTACCTCGGCGAGATCAGCTACTCGGTTTATATGATCTGTGTGCCATGGAAGATCGTATTCGTGAATTCAGCCACCCGCGTTCTTGAGCTTAGTGGGGAACAACTGCCCTGGCCCGTGTGGATCGTGTTCGCGTTAACGATTATTCCTCTGGCTGCGCTTTCGTATCATCTGATCGAAAAGCCCGCCCGCGCCGCGATGAAGTCATGGGGAGACGCCTTGGACGCGCGGCGACCTTCGGCCGCACGAGCGTAAACCCTCTTTTCATTTCCGGAGGATAGGGTAACCCTCTCGCCGCGAATGGGTCGGGAGTAGCGTTCCAACATGGCAAAACGGCTGCGAACCCTCATCGGTTCCGCGCTTGTCGCGGCGGTTGTAACCATGGCTCCGCTCAATGCGGCGGTGGCCGACACCTACTGGCAGTGCGTGCCTTTTGCGCGCCTGATCTCCGGAATTCAGATCTTCGGCGACGCCCACACCTGGTGGCGCCAGGCGGTCGGCAAATACGAGACCGGCTTCCAGCCGAAGGCCGGCGCCGTCCTCTGCTTCAAGCCGCAGGGCAAGATGCGCCTGGGCCACGTGGGCGTGGTCAGCCAGGTGCTGACCGACCGGGTGATCCAGCTGACCCACGCCAACTGGAGCCGCATCGGCGGCACCCGCGGCCAGATCGAGCGCGATGTCACCGTGATCGACGTCTCGCCGGCGGGCGACTGGAGCCAGGTGAAGGTCTGGTACGACCCGATCCGCGATCTCGGCACCACCAGCTATCCGACCTACGGCTTCATCTATCCGGACGCCAACGCCCAGCGGATGGCCCAGAACCCCTTCAACAAGGCCGGCGCCACTGCCATCGCCATGGTTCAGGGCGCGGCCAACCAGGTGGCCTCCACGGTGCGCCCCGGCGCGGGCCCGCTGCAGATGCTGAGCCAGGCCGCCGACTCCAGCGACCGCATCGCCGGCGTCATCCAGTCCGCCACCGGCCAGGGCCAGCAAGACCGCGATTGACGCCTCCGGAGGCCGGCTTCATGAGGAGCCGTCAAGCTCGATGAGCCGCCGGGGGGAAGCTTGAGCGTCGTCGCCGCCTACATCTATCGCGACGGCGTGCGAGACCGGCCGATCGACATCACGTCGCCTACGCCGCCTGACTGCGGTCCCAATGAGTTTGCCTGGATCGGCCTCGTCTCGCCGGGCGACGAAGAACTGCAGGCGCTCGCGCGCTGTTTCAGGCTGCACCCGCTGGCGGTCGAGGACGCGCTGAAGGCGCACCAACTGCCCAAGCTCGACGTCTACGGCGACCAGCTGTTCATCGTCGCCCGCACCGCCGAGTACCGAGACGGGGCGATCTGCTACGGCGAAACCCACATGTTCGTGGGCCGCGGCCATATCATCACCGTCCGCCACGGCTCAGCCCGCGCTCACGTCGAGCTGCGCAACGAGCTGGAGGCCGCGCCCCAACTCCTGAAGCACGGCGTCGACTACGTCGTGCACGCCCTCTTCGACTTCATCGTCGACGGCTACCTCCCGATCGTCGAAGCGATCGAGGAGGAGGTGCTGGAGATGGAGCGGCGCACCCTCGACGCCTTCCTCAGCCGCGACGACACCACCCGCCTGTTCGTCCTGCGGCGTGAGCTGATGAAGTTCGGCCGCACGCTCGGCCAGATGCACGCCTTGTGCAGCAAGCTTGAAAACCTGGACCTGCCCGGCATCGACCCGGAGACGCGGCCCTACTTCCGCGACGTGCTCGACCATGTGGAGCGGGTTCTGGCCTCAGTCGATAGCCTGCGCGACGTGATCCGCCAGGTGTTCGACGTCAGCTCCCTGCTGGAACAGCAGCGCCAGGGCGCCATCACCCGCAAGCTCGCCGCCTGGGCCGCCATCCTGGCGGTCCCCACGGCCGTCGCCGGCATCTACGGCATGAATTTCGAGCACATGCCGGAGCTGGAGTGGCGGTTCGGCTACGGCGCGGTCTGGCTGCTCATCATCGCCGTCTGCGTGACCCTCTACGTCAACTTCAAGCGACGGAAGTGGCTGTAGCGGGCGACTAGAGGTCCACCACCTCGCAGCCCAGCGCCTCCTGGATCCGCTCGGCGACAATCCGCCGATGGCAGCCCCCGGCGTCGGCTTCGTAGCACAGCAGGGCGGCGGGACGTTCGCGGGCGATCTCGGCCGCCTGGGCGAGCTGCAGCTGGGCGCCCGGCTCGGAGAGGTGGGCCTCGTAGATCTCGTGCATCTCGGCGATGCGCCCCTTGCGCGCCGCCTCCCGGCCAGGCTTGGGCGTGCCGAGGTCGCGCAGGTGGACGTAATCAATCCCTTCCGCCTTCAGGCTCGTGGCCAGCACGGTCTTCGAAAAGCCCGCCCGCCGCGAAGAGGGCACGGCGCGCACGTCGATGAGCACCGTCACGCCCGCGTCTTTCAGCCTGCCGATCACCGCGTCCTGGGTCGCCGCTTCATAGCCGATCGTCGCCAGCCGGTTCATCCCGACGCCCAGTCTCTGCTAAGGGTCCGGAAAAAGGGGAAGACGCCAGGCATGGATGGGGTCGGCATTGAAGAGCCGCGCGCGCGGCGCATCCAGCTGCCGGAGCGCGGCGGCGCCATGGCCATCCTGGAATTCGGCCCGCCGGACCGGCCCATCGACATCGTCTTCTCCCACGCCAACGGCTTCAACGCGCGCACCTATCGCACCATCCTGGCGCCGTTGGCCTCGGACCGCAGGATACTGGCTTTGGACCTGCGCGGCCACGGCCGGACAGAGCTGCCGACACCGACCGAGGGGCGCACCTCCTGGGAAGGCCTGGCCGAAGACCTGCTGGCGCTGCTCGCCGCTCTGGATGTGCGCGGCGCCGTCCTCTCCGGCCATTCCATGGGCGGGACCTCCAGCCTGCTCGCCGCCGCCCAGGCGCCGGAGCGCTTGAAGGCCCTGGTGCTGTTCGACCCTGTCCTGCTGCCCCCCGGATCCTCTGAAGCCTATCGCCAGGGACTCGCGCCGCCCTCGGCGATGGAGATCGCGGCCCGCCGCCGCCGCGCCGTGTTCGAGAGCCGCGAGGAGGCGCTGGCGGCCTACACCGGCCGCGGGGCCTTCAAAAGCTGGAGCCCGGCCCAGCTCGCCGACTACGTCGCCGACGGCTTCAGGGAGCGGCCCGATGGCCAAGTGGAGCTGTCCTGCGCGCGGGAGTGGGAGGCCTCCAACTTCGGCTCTCACGGCCACGACCCGTGGCCCGCGCTGCGCGCCCCGCCCTGCCCCGTGCGCATCCTGCGCGCCGAGCACGCCTCCACCAGCGCCAGCCTGACGCCGCATCTCACCCAGCTGGAGAAGGCCGGCCTGCGCATCGAGACCATCCCCGGCACGACCCATTTCATGCCCATGGAGCGGCCCGACGTGGTGCGGGCGGCGCTCAGCGAGGCGGCCTCAGCCGCCTAGGTGGGCCTGCAGGAGCGGCAGTCGGTCCTGACCCCAGAAGAGCTCGCCGTCCTCTGTGACGAAGGTCGGCACGCCGAAGGCCCCTGCCGCACGGGCGTCCTCGAGGTTCCGACTCTGCTGCTGCTCTGATCTCGTGGACTCCAGGACCCGAATGAGTTCGCGGGGATCGAGCCCGGCGGCCACGGCCACGGCCGCGAGCTCGGCGTCATTGCGGGGCGGCTCGCCCCTGCCGTGGACGGCTTGCAGAAGCGCCCGGCCAAACCCCTCAGCCCGACCCAGGAGGTCCGCCGCGCAGCACGCGCGGGCGAGGCGCCGCAAGTCGACGCCCGCGACGTCGAAGTCGGTAAACGGCACGCGGTAGAGCCGCGCCCACCGCTCGACGTCCTGCGTCCGGTAGCCCGGATCATACGGGCCGCGCTGTTGATCCGGCGCGAACGGGTCGCGCCCCGTGGCGGCGATCAGATCTCCGCTGAAGACCGCCTTCCAACGGAATACCGCGGCGGTCTCCTCTGACAGCCGCGAAAGTTGGGTCGAGGCCAGGTAGGAGTAGCGACTGCCTGCTCCGAAGTAGAAGTCGACGTGGAATCGCGCTGCCTGCATGGCCTAAAGGGTCAGCTCCGCATACGCCTCGCGGCGGATCGCCTCCTGCGCCTCGGGGCGAATCTTGATGACCTTGCGGGCGTCGAGGTCGAGGCTGATGACGATGGCTTCGGCCACGCCCCAGGGGCGGCCGGTCTCCGGATCGAGCAGCCAGTGGATCAGCCGACGCACGCGCTCGTCGCACTCCGAGAGGCCGGAGCGCAGCACGTAGCGGTCGCCCGCCCTCGGCCAGCCGAAGTAGAGCAGCCGGTACTCCAGGGCCGCCCCGCCGATCCTCGCGCCCTCCGGCGCGCCGTCGGCGACCAGCTTCGAAGTCGCCCCGCCGAATACCTGCGAGATGCCGTCGGACAGTTTGCTCATGAACAGCTCTGGGCGCATGCGGCCGAAGGCGTCGCAGTCGCGCACGTCGAACACCCCGCGCCCGGCCCGGCGCAGGTTCAGGGCCTCGGCCCGCTCCAGGCTGGCGGCGCTAGAGACCGGGTCCAGCCGGATGCTGCGGGGCGCGGCGTAGTCCTCGAGCTCAGTCCTCAGTTGCTCGGCGCGCTCGCGCATCCGCTGCGGCCACGGGAAGGGCCGGCCCTCCTCGGCGGTCACGTGCGCGACCACGGTGTTGAAGGTGGCGCAGGGCTCGCCGCTGGGGTGGAAGAAGGTCAGGAGGAGCCGAGCCTCGCTCTCGCCCATCTCCAGCACGCCGCCCGTCATGTAGAGGAAGCTGCCCGGATGGGCCTCACGCAGGAAGCGGATGTGGTGCTCGCGAACCATCAGGCTCGCCTGGGCGCCCGGTGCGAACACCCGCGGCATGCCCAGCTCGGCGGCGAGGCCCGCCAGCCCATCCATCGCCTTGGCCACATAGTACCGCACGTTCATGTGGCCCATGCGGTCGCATTCCCAGGTGTTGACCCCGCCGCCCCAGACCTCCACCGCCGCCACGCCGCCCCCCCGAACTCCTGCGGCGCGGACCTTAGAAAGGAGCGGGGCTGGGATCAAACCCTCTACCGCTTGCCTTCCGCCGGATCGCCGCCGGGGCCGAGGCGGCCTTCGTTGGCGGAGGCGGGGACGTCGTCGCCGTCGGTGGAGGCGTCCTCGGGCGGGGCGGTCTCGTTGCGGATCTTCGTCTCGCCGCCGGGTTGGAAGCTCGGGTTCTCGCCGGTGACCGCCTGGTCGCGGCCGGTGCGTTCGACCGCGTCGTGCTGATCGACCGAAGGGTAGCGGTCGGCGCCGGCGTTCTCCTTGCCCGCGTTCAGCCGCTGGGCGGCGTTGTCGTTGCGTCCTTCGCTCTGGATGTTCTTTTCGTCGGCCATGGCCGTCTCCTCTGAAGCCTTCGCCGATCTAGCGCGTCAGACGGCGGCCCTGTTCCGGCATCCGCGGGCGGATCGCGCACGTAGCTGTTTCGTGGCAAGCTCCGCCTCAGGGAGAACCGAATGTTCGGCCGCAAGCGAGCCCCGGTCGAGATGATCTACCGGCACACCCTGGCGACGCGCCTGACGCACTGGACCAACGCGCTCGCCATCCTGGTGCTGCTGACGAGCGGCCTGCAGATCTTCAACGCCCATCCGGCGCTCTACTGGGGCGAGGCCTCGCGGTTCGCCGACCCGTGGGTGGCCATGGTCGCGGCCGAGCAGGGCGGGCAGTTCGTCGGCCTGACGCGGATCGGCGATGCGGTGTTCGACACCACCGGCGTGCTCGGCTTCTCCGGCGAGGTGCGGGGCTTTCCCGCCTGGGCGACCCTGCCCAGCTACCGCTCGCTGGCCGACGGGCGGCGCTGGCACTTCTTCTTCGCCTGGGTGTTCGTGATCAACCTGGCCATCTATCTGGCCGCCGGCTTGATCAGCGGCCATCTGCGCCGCGACCTGCTGCCCGAGCGCGACCAGCTCGGCCCGCGGCACATCCTGCACGAAATCGCCAACCACGCGCGCCTGCGCTTCCCGAGGGGGCACGAGGCCCGCCGCTACAACCTCATCCAGAAGGTCACCTATCTGGTGGTGATCTTCGTCGTGCTGCCGCTGATGCTGCTGACCGGCCTGTCCATGTCGCCGGCCTTCGGGGCGGTGGGCTACGGCCTCATCGAACTGCTGGGCGGGCGGCAGTCGGCGCGGACGCTGCACTTCATCTCGGCCTCGCTGATCGCGCTGTTCGTTCTGGTGCACGTGGCCATGGTCGTCGCGGCGGGCGCGTGGAACAACATTCGGGCCATGGTCACCGGCCGCTTCGCCATCGAACGGAAGGCGGCATGAGCAGCATCCACCGCAGAGGTTGGCTGACGGGCGCGGCCGCCTCCGCCGCGGGCTTTATGCTGACCGCCTGCGACCGGCTCACCCAGAGCGCCGGTGTCCAGGCGGCCCTGGCGAGCGCCGAAGGGCTGACGCAGCGCACCCAGCGGGCGCTCATCCCCCGCGCCGCCCTCGCGCCGGAGTTCGGGCCTGAGGACATCTCCCCCGACTTCCGCGCCAACGGCACCCGCAATCCGCAGGATCCCGCCTACGTCGCGCTGCGCGATTCAGGCTTCGCCGGCTACCGCCTGGTGGTGGACGGGCTGGTGGACCGCCCGCTGGGGCTGTCGTTGGCCGAGTTGCGCGCCCTGCCGGCCCGCAGCCAGATCACCCGCCACGACTGCGTCGAGGGCTGGTCCAGCATCGGCAAATGGACAGGGGCCAGACTGTCTGCGGTGCTGCAGTCGGCCGGGCTGAAGGCGGAGGCGCGCTTCATTGTCTTCCACTGCGCCGACAAGCTGGAGCCGACCGCCGACGAGAGCGGCCGCTACTACGAGAGCATCGACCTGGACGACGCCTTCCACGAGCAGACCATCCTGGCCTACGACATGAACGATGCGCCGCTGCCTGTGCCGCACGGGGCGCCGGTGCGGCTGCGGGTCGAGCGCCAGCTCGGCTACAAGCACGCCAAATACGTGATGCGTATCGAGGCCGTGGACAGCCTCTCAGGCCTGGGCCGCGGCAAGGGCGGGTTCTGGGAGGACCGCGGCTACGAGTGGTACGCGGGGATCTAGACGCCCATCGCGGCGCCGGACCTCGTGGGCGCGCGCAGCCTATCCTGGTGAAAACGGCTGACCATCTGCTCGCCGTCCCATAGTTCGGCGTGCAGGTAGTGCGGGCGCTGGTGCAGCAGGTCCAGCGCAAGCCCCCGCGCCGCGGCCAGCGGGACCTCGGGCAGCACTTCCATGTGGGGCACCTGGCCCTCGCGTTCGTAGAGATAGCAGATGTACATGGCGCTCTTCCTTGAGGGGCGGGAGCGCGCGACTTCGAGCGAGCCGCTTCGGTCTCTCGTCGCCGAACCCTGATCGGATAGATGCCGGCGATGACGGCACCTTACACCAAAGCCGCCCGCAAAGCGAATGCGGGCGGCCCACTGGTCAGGTGACAGGCTGCCGACGACAGCCCGTCACCCCTAGATCAGGCCTTCTGGAACAGGTCCGCCCAGCGGCGCTTCTTGCGGGTCTGCCAGGAACCGCGGTGCCAGGCGTCGGATGCGATCAGCGGGACCACCGTGGTGGCCTCGGCGAACACCATCTGCTCCCAGGTCACGTCCACCTTGCCCCAGGAGCAAGCCTCCTTGAGCGTCGAGGACGAGCAGGCGCCGTCACGCACGTCCGCCACCGTGATCTGGATGGCGTATTTGTGCATGTCCGCCTCGTGGCCGAGAATTTCGGCGCAGACCACCGTGTCCTGCGCGAAGTTCTTCGGCACCCCGCCGCCGACCATGAACAGACCCGTCGTGCCCGCCGCCAGCTTAATGTCGGTCAGCTCGCGGAAGTCGGCGATGGAGTCGATGGTGAGGTAGGGCTTGCCGGCCTTCATCCGCTCCACCTGGTGCTTCACGAGGCCGAAGCCCGCGGAACTGTCGGTGAACGCGGGGCAGAAGATCGGGACCCCTTCCTCGTAGGCGGTCTGGATCAGGCTGGCCGGCTTCTTGGCGTTCCCCGCCGCCAGCCACTTGCCCATCTCGTAGATGAACTCACGGCTGGAATAGGGGCGCGGCTCGAGCGCGTTGGCGATCTCGTAGATCGTCGCGTCGCACGCCTGCAGCTCTTCCTCGTCGATGTAGGTGTCGTAGATCCGGTCGATGTAGAGGGCCCGAAGGTCCCGGTCGTCGACGCCAGTCTGCGCCTGGTAGTGCTTGAAGCCGAGGGCCTCGAAGAAGTCCATGTCGATGATCGAGGCGCCGGTGGCGACGATCGCATCGATCATCCCGTACTTCACCATGTCACGGTAGATGTGCATGCAGCCGGCCGCGCTGGTCGACCCGGCCAGGGTCAGCCAGTTGGAGCAGTCTGCATCCTCCAGGGCCATGGAGAAGATATCGGCCGCACGGGCCGTGTCGCGGCTCGTGAAGCTCATCTGCCGCATGGAATCGATGATCGGGCGGGCGTCGTACTGGTCGATGGCCACGTGCTCGACGGTGCGCGAGAGCAGTTCGGCCTTCTTGTTGGTCTGAACGTTAGCGTTCATCTTCGGAAGTTCCCTTCTGAGGGTGAGCGCCCGTCCAAGGTAAAGGGCGCGGCCGGGACGGAGCGACCGACCGCGCCTTCAACAGTTCAGCCGGGAGGTTATTTCCTCCGGCGCTTCTTCGACCGCGCACGCGACAGGCGTACGACGTTCTGGGGTTCGGCCTTCGGCACCGGGATGGACCGGCGCGCGAGCCCGTACATGGAGGCCATCGGCGCGTCTTCAACTGCGACCGTTTCGGCGTCGCCGAAGCCGTTGAAGCGCGTGTTCATGGCCACGCCGTAGGCGCCCAGCATGCCGATCTCGACATAGTCGCCTTCGCGCACGTCTTCCGGGAGCCAGAACGGACCCGGCATGTGGTCGAGGCTATCGCAGGTCGGCCCGTAGAAGCGGAAGGGCTTCAGCGGCCCTTCGACCTCGGCGGCCTCGCCGTCCTCGCCGCGGATAAGCTTCACCGGAAAGGGCCACTTGGTGTGCGCCGCGTCGAACAGGCTGCCGTAGCTGCCGTCGTTCAGATAGAGCGCATCGCCCTTCTTGAGCTCGACTTTGGTCAGGATCGAGGAGGCCTCGGCCACCAGCGCCCGCCCCGGCTCGCACCACAGCTCGGTCGTCTCGTGCACCATCATCTCGGCGAAGCCGCGGTCGATCGAGTCGAGATAGTCGGCGAGCACCGGCGGGACCATGCCCGGGTAGACCGACGGGAAGCCGCCGCCCACGTCGACCACGTCGGCGAGCACGCCGGCGCGGACCAGGGCGCGCGAGGCCTGGGCCATGGCCGCCTGGAAGGCGGTCGGCCGCATGCACTGGCTGCCCACATGGAAGGAGACGCCCATCAGCTCCTGCGTCGCGCGGCGCGCGGCCAGCAGCAGGGCCGGCGCCTCATGCGCGTCGACGCCGAACTTTCCCGACAGCGAGTAGGCCGCGCCCTCCGCCTGAACGCCCAGCCGTACGATCAGGTTAAGGTCCTTGGCGCCATTCGTCGCCTCGACGAGCTTGGCCAGCTCTTCATGGGTGTCGAGGGCGAAGGTCTTCACGCCATGGTCGAAATAGGCCTGCGCGATCGCCCTGCGGCTCTTCACCGGATGCATGAAGGCCATCCGCGCGCCAGGGGCGTAGCGGGAGACCAGCTCGATCTCGGGGACCGAAGCCACATCGAAGGATGTCACCCCGTTCGCCGCGAGGGTCTCGATGACCCACGGCGAAGGGTTCGCCTTTACGGCGTAGAAGACATCGCCCTTGAAATTCGCCTGGAACCAGCGCGCCGCTACGGCCACCGCGTCCGGCCGCGCGAAGGCGACAGGACGTTCCGGGGACCGCTCACGGACCAGGTCCAGGGGCGTATGGTACCTTTGCACCTCACGCAACCCCCAACGGATTGTTGAACCCAGACCGGCGTTAGCAGCGCTTGTTAGGACATCGGGTCCGCCGGAGCCGTGCGAAATAGGGACTACGACTCGGGATGTAAAGTCTTTTTGGAGTGCGGCGCATGCACGCGCGCCGCGTCTCTGGACCCCAGGGCGGCGGACGTGTCATGAAACCATCGCAGGCGGAGGCGATCAACGCGCCACGCGCTTGCGCGTGCTCACGTTTTTGGGGGAAGCCTCGCATTCATGTCCGACGCGGCGGTGCTTTCGGTACGCAACGTGTCGAAGAGCTTCGGTTCCCGCCGCGCCCTCGACCGGGTGTCGGTGGATGTGGCCAAGGGCGAGATGATCGCCCTGATCGGTCCGTCCGGTTCGGGCAAGTCGACGCTGCTTCGCTCGATCAGCGGCCTGCAGACCATCGATCCCGGCCAGGGCCGGATCGACGCCTTCGGCGGCCCGGTGCAGGCTGACGGCAAGCTGTCCGACACGGTGCGCGAGGCGCGCAAGCGGATCGGCTTCATCTTCCAGCAGTTCAATCTGGTCGGCCGGCTGCCGCTGTTCACCAACGTGGCGCTGGGCTCGCTGGGCCGCATCTCGCGGGTGCGCGGCACGCTGGGCCTGTGGCCCAAGGAGACCAAGCAGGCGGTCATGCAGGCTCTGGCCCGCGTGGGCATCGCCGAATACGCCGGCCAGCGGGCCGGCACCCTGTCGGGCGGCCAGCAGCAGCGGGCCGCCATCGCGAGGGCCCTGGTGCAGCGGGCCAAGATCATCCTCGCCGACGAGCCGGTCGCCTCGCTGGACCCGGTCTCGGCCCGCCGCGTCATGGACGCGCTGCGCGAGCTCAACGACGAGGACGGGCTGACCGTCGTCGTCACCCTGCACCAGGTCGACTACGCGCTGCGCTATTGCCGGCGGGTGATCGCCCTGAAAGCGGGCAACATCGTCTATGACGGCCCGCCCGAGGGGCTGGACCGTCCGCGACTCATCGACATCTACGGCCCAGAGTTCGAGGACGTCTTCTGGGAAGGAGCGCCCAAATGATCAGCCGACGCCTGATGCTGGGCGCCAGCTTCGCCGCCCTGGCGCTCGCCGCCTGCGAGGGCGGCGAGAAGACCAAGGCCGCCGAAGGCCCGCCGAAGGTCATCAACTTCTCGATCCTGGCCACCGAGAACTCCTCGAGCCTGGAGACCTTCTGGAAGCCGATCCTCGCCGACATGGAGAAATCCGTCGGGATCCCGGTGAAGCCGTTCTACGCCACCAACTACACGGCCCTGATCGAGGCCCTGCGGTTCAAGCAGATCGACGCCGGCTGGTTCTCCAACCAGTCGGGTCTGGAGGCCGTGCGGCGCTCGGGCGGCGAGGTCTTCGCCCGCACCTTTGATCCCACCGGCGAGGACGGCTACAAGTCGGTGCTCATCGTGCCAGCCAACAGTAAGACAACGTTGGCCGACGTGATGAGGTGCGACAAGAGCCTGAACTTCGGCATCGGCGACGCCAAATCGACGTCGGGCACCCTGGCGCCGATGACCTATCTGTTCGCGCCGAACGGCGTCGATCCGCAGACCTGCTTCAGGACGGTGAAGGCGGCCAACCATCAGGCCAACCTGTTCGCCGTCGCCCGCGGGATGCTGGACGTGGCGACCAACAACTCCACCGCCATCCGCCTGCAGCGCGAGCGCGGCTCGCCGGTGCCCGACCAGGTCCGGGTGATCTGGGAGTCGCCGAAGCTGCCCGAGGACCCGATCGTCTGGCGCCAGGACCTGGACCCCGCGGTGAAGGAGAAGATCCGCCAGTTCTTCCTCACCTACGGCAAGGGCGAAGGGCCCGAGGCCGAGCGGCAGCGCAAGCTGCTGTCGCAGCTCTCCATCGGCGGCTTCCTGCCGGCCGACAACACCCACCTGATGCCGGTCCGCGAGATGGAGGCCACCGAGGCCCTGCTGACGGCGAAGAACAGCGGCGACCAGGCCCGCATCGCCGAGGCCCAGAATGCGCTGGACGCCATCCGCGCCGAGCGCGCCGCGCTCGAGGCCAAGACCGGCCAGCCCATCGTCGGCCAATAACCCAGTGACGGACGCAACCACTCAAGCCGCCGCCCTGCAGCCGCCCGTGCGCCCGCTGGGCCAGCGGGTGTTCGACATCCTGCTCTGGGGCGGCCTGGCCGTCCTGCTGCTGATCAGCTTCGGACCGGCCGACATCGCCAAGCTGCCGCAGCTGTTCCAGAACACCGAGAACATGCGCCAGTACGGGCGCGAGTTCGCCCGGCCGGACTGGACCGACCTGCCGCTCTACATCCGCCAGATGTGGCTGACCGTGCAGATGGCCCTGTGGGGCACCTTCCTCGCGGTGATCCTGGCGATCCCGCTCGGCCTGCTGGGCGCTCGCAACATCTCGCCGCCGGCCGTGCAGGTGGTGGTTCGACGAATGATGGATGTGCTGCGCTCGGTGCCGGACCTGGTGATCGGCACTTTCTTCGTGGCGGCCGTCGGCCTGGGGCCGTTTGCCGGCGTCATGGCCCTGGCGCTCAACACCGGCGGAGTGCTGGGCAAGCTGTTCTCGGAAGCGGTCGAGGCGATCGACCGCGGCCCGGTCGAGGGCGTGCGGGCGACCGGCGCCACCAAGCTCCAGGAGATCATCTGGGGCGTCATTCCGCAGGTCGCGCCCCTGTGGACCTCCTATGGGCTCTACCGGTTCGAATCCAACAGCCGCGCGGCCACCGTGCTCGGCCTGATCGGCGCGGGCGGCATCGGCCAGGTGCTGTTCGATAGCCTGAACAGCTTCGCCTACAGCAAGGTCGCGGCCATCGCCCTGGTGATCGTCGTTGCGGTAACGCTGATCGACATGTTGTCGCAAACCATTCGATCACGGCTGATCTAAGCTGCGCTTTTGTCGCACTTCTGACGCAAAACCTTCAATCTACAGAAGCCGAACCTTCACACTTCGAGGTTAACCACCTGCCGCGGACGCGCTTTCGGCGTCCTCGGAGGGATATTCCATGCGATCCAGGTTTTGCGCGGCCGCTCTTGCGGGGTTCGCCGTTTCGGGAGCTGCGGCCGGCCAGGCGCTGGCGCAGGACACCCCAACGATCGAATTCGGCATGCGCGCCTTCGTCGACTACGTCGAGATCGACGCCGAACGCGAGGTCGGCGACGAATTCAACGACGACGACATCCGCCTGCGCCTGGGCCGGCTCTGGGCCGAGGGCGACCTGACCGACCGGCTCTCCTACAAGGCCGAGATCGACTTCGGGCTGGAGGAGATCGTCTGGCAGGACGTCTACCTGTCCTACGCCCTCAACGACACCAGCAAGCTGACGTTCGGCAACATCAAGACCCTTTCGCTGGAGAACCTCACCTCGGACGCGGTCACCACCTTCATGGAACGCGGCCCCTACAACGACGTGCTGGGTCTGGGCCGCCTCGTCGCGCTGGAGGCCAAGACCGGCGGCGACAACTGGACCGCCGCGGCCGCCGTCACCGGCGAGAGCCTGAACGACGTCGACACCCATCCCCAGGAGGTTGCGGTCAGCCTGCGTGGCACCTTCGCGCCGATCAACGAGGACCGACAGAAGGCCCACCTGGGCGCCTGGGTGCGCCAGCGAGACCGCGATGCGCCCAGCCGGATCAACTACCGCCTGCGGCCCAACACCAACTTCGGCCCGCGCTTCGTCAGCACCTCCTCGTTCGGCGAGGCCGACACCACCTTGGCCGTCGAAGGCGCTTATGTGAGCGGCCCCTTCTCGGTGCAGGGCGAGTGGGCGCACGTGGATGTCGACGGGACCACCCGCGACGCCCAGCTTTCCACCTGGTACGCCTACGGCAGCTGGTTCCTCACCGACCACATGCGCGCCTACAGCGCCAAGAACGGCCGGTTCGAGCGGGTGAAGGTGAACAACCCAGTCGACAAGGGCGGCCTCGGCGCGATCGAGTTGGCCCTGCGCTACGATGCGGCGGATCTCGACGATGCGCCCGGCGGCGGCGAGTACTCGGCCTGGACGCTCGGCGCCAACTGGCACCTGACCTCCAACACCCGGGTGATGCTGAACTACACCGACTCCGAGAATGACAACGTCGCCCCCGGCGGCGACGTCGACGCCAAGGTCGCCCAGTTCCGCTTCCAGTTCGAGTTCTAGAGATCCTTCCTCTCCCGCCAGCGGGAGAGGAAAGGCGATTACGCCGGCGTCAGCTGCGAGGCAAAGTAGAGGCTCCGACCCACCAGCGCGCCACTGCGGTCGTGGATGCGGACCTCGGCCTCGCCGACGATCTCGGCCCACTGGGCGCCCAGCTGGTGGGCTTTCCGCTCGGCCTCGCCGCCGCGCAGGAAGACATGCGGCGTCAACCCGGCGCCGCCTTCGACGGCCCACCCGCCGGGGACGGCTTTCACGCTGATCACGGTCATGCTTCGACTCGAACTCGCCTGATGCGCGAGGCGTGTAGAATCTTTTCACGACAGTTGTGTGCCGGCGGGGCGAGATTCCACGTCACCGCGCTGTCATCGAAGCGGGCTAGCGCAGGCGCGAAGTGAACCGCCTGGGGGCAGCCATGACCGGCGCCGAACTCTCCTGCCGCACCGTCTTCATCTCCGACATCCACCTGGGCACCAAGGGGTGCCAGGCCGAGCGGCTGCTGGACTTCATCCGCGGGCTGGAGTGCGAGCGCCTCTACCTGGTGGGCGACATCATCGACGGCTGGAAGCTGCGCAGCGGCTGGTGTTGGCCGCAGGCGCACAACGACGTGGTGCAGAAGATCCTGCGCCTGGCGCGCAAGGGCGTCGAGGTGATCTACGTCCCCGGCAACCACGACGATCGGGTGCGCGACTTCTGCGGCGTCCACTTCGGCGGGGTGGTGGTGGCGCGCGACGCCATCCACGAGGCCGCCGATGGCCGGCGCTACCTGGTCACCCATGGCGACGAGTTCGACGGGATCGTCCAGCACGCCAAGTGGCTCGCCTTCCTCGGCGACTATGGCTACCGCGCGCTGCTGTCGGCCAACACCGTGTTCAACCGCGTGCGGAGGCGGCTGGGGCTGCGGGACTGGAGCCTGTCGGCCTACGTGAAGACGCGGGTGAAGAACGCGCTGCAGTTCATCGAGAACTTCGAGGCGGCGGTGGCCGACGAGGCCCGCCGGCGCGGCGTCGACGGGGTCATCTGCGGCCACATCCACAAGGCCGAGATCCGCACCATCGACGGGATCGTCTACATGAACGACGGCGAC
>NZ_DATAGM010000179.1:0-2961 GCF_036263695.1 Phenylobacterium sp. | reverse complement strand
AGCTCCACCGCGGCCTTCGCGTCAGACGCGCCGGCGGCGAGCTGGGCGGCGGCGTGGCGGGCCGCGGAGGTGGCGCTCTCCGACTCCAGCAGCAGGTCGGCGGCCATGTGCTTGATCGCCTGATAGCTGCCGATGGCCCGGCCGAACTGGATGCGCGACTTGGCGTAGTCGAGGGTGAACTCCAGCACCCGCCGACCGCCCCCCGCCTGTTCGCCGGCCAGCGCGATGCGGGCGAGGTCGAGCGCTTCCTCGACGGCGTCCCACGCCGGCCGCTTCGAGGCGATGCGCCGGGCCGGCGCGCCATCGAAGGTTATGTCCGCAAGCCGCAGGGTGTGGTCGAAGGTGGGCAGCGGCTTCACCGTCACGCCGGCGGGCTCGACTTGGAAGACGGCGAGCCCCGCGTCTGTGTTGGCGGCGACGAGCAGCAGGTCGGCGACCTGGCCGTGGGTGACGAAGCTGGCCTGGCCGTCGAGGCGCCAGGCCTCGCCGTCGGCGCGCGCCTGGACGGCGACGGCATGCGGTGTCCAGGTCCCGCGCGGGCCGGTCAGGGCGGCGGTGGCGATGAGGGAGCCGTCGGCGATGGCCGGCAGCAGGCGCGCGTTGGTATCCGCATCGCCCAGCGCCTGCAGCAGGCCGGCCGCCAGCACGCCGCTGGAGAGCAGGGGCGAGCAGAGGAGGGCGGCGCCGACCTCTTCCATCACCAGCTCGAGTTCGAGGGGGCCGGCGCCCGCGCCGCCGTATTCCGGATCGACCATGACGCCGACGGCGCCGATCTCCGCCAGCGCCTTCCACACCTCGGGATCGTAGCCCGCCTCGGTCTCCATGACCCGGCGCACGTCGGCCTCCGTGCTGCGGTCGGCGAGCAGCCGGCGGACCGAGTCCTGGAAGGCGAGGCGCTCCTGCGCCGTCAGCGTTCCCATGCGTCACTCCCTTCCCGCCTTCTTGCACGCGAGGCGGGTTCCCTCACAAAGCCTCAGCGGCCGGAGCCGCGCAAGGTTGACGTCGGGGCGGGTCCGAGTTGCCGAACGCCGTCAGCCAGGGTCTTCTGTGTGGCCAAACCGCCGCGCGAGCCGGCGGACGAGAAGCGGGAGTGACAGCGTGACGGATCAGAGGGCGCCCATCGTGGCGGAGGTGGACGCGGTCGTGGTCGGCGCCGGCTTCGGCGGCCTCTACATGGTCCACCGGCTGCGCCAGCTCGGGATGAGCATCCAGGGGTTCGATGCGGCCGGCGGGGTCGGCGGCACCTGGTACTGGAACCGCTATCCGGGCGCGCGCTGCGACATCCAGAGCCTGTTCTACTCCTACACCTGGTCGGAGGAGGTGCAGCAGGAGTGGCGCTGGAGCGAGAAGTACGCCGCCCAGCCCGAGATCCTGGCCTACGCCAACTACGTCGCCGACAAGTACGACCTGAAGCGCCCATTCGCTTTCGAGACGAAGGTCAAGTCCGCCGCCTGGGACGCCGGCGCCCGCCGCTGGCGGGTGACGACCAACCGTGGCGACGACGTCTCGGCGCGGTTCTGCATCATGGCCACCGGCTGCCTGTCCGTGCCCCGCGCGCCGGAAATCCCCGGCCAGGACAGCTTCGAGGGGGCGAGCTTCCACACCGGGACGTGGCCGCACGAGCCGGTCAGCTTCAAGGGCAAGATCGTCGCCGTGATCGGCACCGGCTCGTCGGCCATCCAGTCGATCACCGAGATCGCCAAGGAGGCGGAGCGCCTCTACGTCTTCCAACGCACCCCCAACTTCAGCGTCCCGGCCCGCAACGGACCTCTCACAGACAGGCACTACGCCGCCTTCTGGGAGCAGTACCCGGCCTATCGGCAGATGGTGCTGGACGGAACGGCTGGGATCGCCGGCGGCAGCCCGATGCGCAGCCTCACCGCCGAGCAGCAGCGGGCCAGGTTCGAGGAGCTGTGGAACATCGGCGGCGCCGGCTACCTCGGCGCCCTGGCGGACCTGTTGACCAATCCCATCGCAAACGACGCGGCGGCCAACTTCGTGCGGGAGAAGATCCGCGAGACCGTGAAGGACCCGGAAGTCGCCGAGGCCCTGCTGCCGGACGACCATCCCATCGGCGCCAAGCGGATCTGCGTCGACACCGGCTACTACGAGGTCTTCAACCAGGACAACGTCACCCTGGTGAACCTGCGCAAGGCGCCCATCGAGGCGATCACCCGGGCCGGCGTGCGGACGACGGCGCAGGAATATCCGGTGGACGCGATCGTCTACGCGACCGGCTTCGACGCCATGACCGGCGCGCTGCTGAACGTGGACATCCGCGGCGAGGGCGGGTCCAGCCTGGCGGAGGCCTGGCGCGACGGGCCGAAGACCTACCTCGGTCTGCAGGTGGCGGGTTTCCCCAACTTCTTCACCGTCACCGGCCCGGGCAGCCCCTCGGTGCTGTCGAACATGATCAGCAGCTGCGAGCAGCACGTGGACTGGATCGGCGACTGCCTGGCCTGGCTGGAGGCGAACGGCGTGGAGGTCATCGAGGCCGACCCGCAGGCCCAGGAGGACTGGGTCGCCAAGGTCAACGAGGCCGCCGACAAGACCCTCTTTCCCAAGGCCAACAGCTGGTACATCGGCGCCAACATTCCCGGGAAACCGCGGGTCTTCATGCCCTACGTCGGCGGCCACTACCGGCAGATCTGCAACCAGGTCGCGGCCGAGGGCTACCGCGGCTTCAGGCTCGAGCGGCGCGAGGCGGTGGCGGCGGAGTAGCGCTGTCAGACGACTGGCTTGTCGTTCCCGGGTGTAGCGGGCAGGCCGGTCGGGTTGTCCGGATCCGGATAGACCGGCGTATCCTCGGGAGGAGGCTGCTGCGGCATCTCCGGAGGTATGGCGGGCGGGTTCGGGTCGCCGGGCGGCTGGGTGTTCATCGGGGCGCTCCTTCAGAGGCCAAACGGATAAGTCTCCGCGGCGCCGCGGCGCTCGCGGGTCGGCAGCGGGGTGACCGCGTTG
>NZ_DATAGM010000178.1:0-4843 GCF_036263695.1 Phenylobacterium sp. | reverse complement strand
CCCTCTGGGCCAAGGCGCGCCGCGCCCGCTTGCCGCCCGGCGTGTCGAGCTCGGCGGCGTCCACGTTCGCCAGTCGGATCTCCAGCCAGGTGGAAGGCGCCTTGCGCCGCCCGATGCACAGGCTGTCGCCGTCGCCGACATAGCGGACCTTGCCCGCCACCACTTGTCCCGCCCGGAACCCGGACACCGGAGCCGTGCAGGGGTCGGCTTGCACGGGTCCGGCGCAACCCAGCACGACCGCCGCACAGAGGATCCCGAGCCCGGCCCGCCGTCCCACGCTCATTCCAGCCCTCCACCGTGTGCGCAGGCGCTGTCCCCTTCAGCGCTCCAGCCCCTCGAAGGTTCAGCTTAGGGGCCTCCAAGGATGCACAGCGTCGCCAATCCTTCGCGCTTCCCAGCGGCCGAGCCGGCGCGCTCATTCCTAAGCGCCTGGAAGGACATCTCCCGCAGCTGCTCAGAGCCACTCGGTTGCAGAGGCATCTAAGCCTGGTGCAGCGTCATGGGAGGGCGCCGGACAGCTGAAGACGCCTCAGCGACGGCCGCAAGGTTCGAGCCTGATCGGGAGCCTCGCCCGATCTCGCAACTGACGTCGGGCCCGCGTCAGCAGCCAAACCCCACCTGCGGCCATCAGCGTTGCAGCCTCATTCAAAGCGACCGGCTAGCGCCAGCTTTATTTGATCGCCTCCAGCTTGTCTGGCCTTTGGCGGGACCAGGTCACCATCAAAAGTATGGCGCACCGGAGGTTCCGCGGCCTCACGCGGCCAGGGCGCCGTTGAAGCCGGTCGCCAAAACCAGCGCATCGCGCGCCCGCTTCACCCGGCTCTTCATGGTGTTCACCGGACAGCTGCAGACGCTCGCGGCGTCCTCGTAGCTCATTCCTGCCGCGACGACGAGCAGCAGGGCCTCCCGGTGATGCGGCCGCAAGGCGTCCAGAGCCACCAGCATTTCACGATAGTGAAGGCGCCATTCCTGGTCCGGCGGCGCGAGCAAGCTGGCGGTGTGGCGTCCATCCGCATCCCCCACCATCCGGGACGATCCCTTGACGCCCGAATAGAAGGCGTTCCTCAGGATCGTAAAAAGCCAAGCCTGAAGGTTCGTCCCCGGCTCGAAACGCTCCCGCGCCCGCCATGCCTTCAGAACCGTCTCCTGTACGAGGTCGTCGGCGCGGTCACTCACACCGGTCAGGCTCAGAGCGAAGGCGCGCAGACGGGGAAGCATTTCGATCAGCTGATCCTCGAAAGACCTCAAGTACGGCACGGGCGCTCCTGCTTGTATTGGCGGTGCTGTCTGCCCGTCCTCTATTGAAACGTCCGTGAGGGACGTTCTCATCCCTCGTGCATGTCCCCGTCCATCGACGAGGAGTAACCGCACCCGCGCCTGTACATTTCTCCTGCCCGCGCACGGGCGGCTGTGCAGGAATCCGGCCGTGCTGGAGGCGACCCGACTGCCGCCCGCCGAGGGCGATGCTGCTCCGCTCGCCGACGCGCGGCGCGTCAGAATTCGAGGTCTCGGGAAGTGCCGTCCGCTGCGGCGATCCACACGCAAACCCGCATGCAAGCGAGAAGAGGGTTCGCGCTCTTGGTTCCACGCCATCGGCGCTGCCCCCAAGCGCCGCCCCGAAGACAACCCACCCGTGCCGTAGCCGCCGGCGTCCCGGACGGCTCCCGGTTAGGGGCCGATCGGCCAATCCGGCCGGCGCATTTGGAAGAAGGCGTCCGGGCCGATCTCGTAGTAGTCGCCGGATCGGCCGGCGCGGACAATGGGCCGCGCGGCGGCCGTGTCATACCCGCCATCGTCGATCAGGAGGCCCTGGTCGATATGGACCATCACCACCTCACCGAAGACCATCCAGGTGTCGACCCCCGCGCCTTCGGCCCCCTTCAGCTCGAGGAGCTGCGTCACGCGGCACTCGAAGTTAACGGGACTCTCCAACACCCTGGGCGCGCCCACGCGCACGCCGGGCGCAGGCGTGAGGCCAACCAGCTCGAACTCATCCACCGTCGCCGGCGCCGGCGCGCTGGTGAGGTTCATGCGCTCGGCGAGCGCGCGCGTGGCCAGGTTCCAGCAGAACGCCCCCGTCGCCTCGGCATTCCGCAATGTGTCTTTTCGGCCGATCGAAGCGAAGCCGACCAGCGGGGGGCGGTAGTTGAAGGCATTGAAGAAACTGTAGGGCGCCAGGTTCAGGACCCCCTCGGCGCTGACCGTCGAGATCCATCCGATGGGCCGCGGGGCCACGATGGCGTTGAAGGGGTCGTGGCGCAGCCCGTGGCCGAGCGCGGGCTCGTAGGAATAGGCTGTCTCGTCGGCCACGGCTAAAGCTAGCCGACGCCGACACCCGGCGCCAGAACGGGCCGAGGCTCGCCACCCAAGCACCGGAGGCTCGGGGCTTGGGATCGAGGCCTCCGACCCCGCGCGGCCGCAGGTCCGCGCGCAAGTCATGTGCGCCGGCTGGGGGTGTCGCGCAGAAGAGAAGACTTCTCCTGCGCTCCCGCGCGAGACTCCCGCACGAAGGCGCGCATAAGGTCCATCTCAGCAGGCCATGCGGCTTCGGGCCGCCGCCATTGGAGGTGAGATGCTGGGACTCGACTGCACGCTGGAGGGGGTCGCCCGTGGCGAAGGCGAAGCCCTCGTCGAGAGCGGAAGCCTCACTTTCCGCGGGAACGCCGTCGATCCGGCGACCGGCCGCAAGTTCTTCCTGGACTTCCCCTGCGACCTCAAGCCTGGGGAGCCCATCACCTTTGTCCTGAACCTGCACGGCGGCGGCTCGCTCGGGAACTGGCAGCGCCACTACTTTCCTATCGTCGACTTCAAGCAGAGCCACCGCCTGGTGATCGCCACGCCGACGGCCGCCACTCAGCGGCCGCTGGCGCCCGGCGCGCCGCCGGTGCGGGTCTGGTTATCGGAGGAAGACGACCAGCACCTGCAGAACATCGTCGACTTGGCGGTCGCCGAACTGGGGGCGCCGGCGATCCGCGCCTTCTGGCTGGCGGGACACAGCCAGGGCGGCATGACGTCGGCGCGCCTGCTGCATACGCCGTACTTCGCTGACCGCGTCGACGGCTTCCTCAGCCTTTCAGGAGGCCGGCTGGGCCGCGCCGAATGGGCGCCCCGGTTCGGACCGCCCAAAACGGACGGATCGCCACCGGACCCGCGGCCGGCCGCGCCCGCCGCCGAGCCGCCTTCGGCGGACTTCTCATTCATCTACGCTACGGGCGAGCATGAGATCGTCGCCCTGCCCGAGACCTCGCCCTGGGCCGAAAAATACGGCGCGCAGGCCCGCGTTCGCGATCCCGACATCGTCGACGAGCGGCCTGGCCAGATCTGGGACTTCGGGCGCTGCACCTATCCCGTATGGGGTCTCAAGGCCGCGCCGGGGACCGCCGAAGTCTGGCGTTTCCCGAACGCGCGCGATGGGCGGGTGATCGCCGACGTGGTGCGAAGGGGCAAAGGCCATACGGAGGGGCTCGAGCCCCGGGTGACCGAGGCGCTGGTGGCGCTGATGCTGCAGGCGCCGGGCGGAAAGCTCGCCTCAGAAGCTGGGGCGACCTAGCGAACGCGGGACGGGGAAGGCTCTGCCGGAAAGCCGCCCCGGCCGTTTTCCCGGGTCGCCGCACGTAGCTGCAAAAATTCTCTCGACGCTAACCCCGTTCGCGCGGGCGCTGCGTAGGTCGTCATGTAAGGCCCAGGGAGGCGCACATGACGACCACGACGCACACGCAACGGTCCCTTCGGCGGCGCACGCTCCTTGCCGCCGCGGTCTGCGCGCTCGCCGCCGCCGCGGCCCCGACCGCCGGGGCCGTCGCCCCGCCCCTCGTCGACCTTCAAGTGATCGACCGCGAAACGAGGCAGGCCGCGAGGATCTGGCGGCGCGGCGGGCGCCTGTATGTCGCGGGCCGGCCAGGCGCCCGCTATGGCCTGCAGGTCACCAACAACACCCCCGGCCGCGTGCTGGTGGTGATGTCGGTGGACGGCGTGAACATCCTCACCGGCGAGACCGCCGGCTACGGTCAGCGGGGCTATGTCTTCGCCCCTTATGAAACCTACGAGGTCAGCGGGTGGCGGAAATCCGACGCCCAGGTCGCCGCCTTCACCTTCGCCACGTTGTCCAGATCCTACGCAACCCGCACGGGACGCCCCCACGACGTGGGCGTGATCGGCATCGCGGCCTTCACCGAACGCACGGCCCCACCTGTCGCCCTCGCGCCCGCCGCGCCTGAACAGAGCGCCGCCGACACTCTGGAGGAATCCGTCGTCACAGGCGGCCGGCGCGCGCCGCCCCCTGTCCTCAGGGCCGCGCCATCCGGTCAGGTGGCGCGTCGTTCGGAGCGGCTGGGAACAGCGCACGGGGCGCGGGAATGGTCCGCCGTCACGACCGTCTCCTTCCAGCGGGCGACGTCATATCCAAAGTTCGTCCGGCAGATGGAATACGACTCCTACGCGAACCTGGTCGCCAGAGGCGTGATTCCGCGATCAACGCCGACCCCTGGCCGGCCAAGGCCGTTCCCCCAGGAGAACGGCTACGTTCCCGACCCGCCGTATGGACGATAAGTCTCGCCGCCGGCGATGCACCGGCTAAGCTCGGCCGCGATGGAGCCAGCCCGCGAGGACGACGCCGACCTTCTGCGCGCCCACAGCGTGGGGGATCCGCACGCCTTCGCGCGGCTGTATGATCGCTACGACGCCGCCTCGTTCCGGTTCGTGCGCAGGCTCCTGGGGACCGCCCACCGCGAGGCCGCCGAGGACCTGCACCAGGAGACCTGGATGGCCGTGTCCAACAACGCCGCCGCGTTCGATCCCGCCAAGGCCAGCTTCGCGGCCTGGCTCTTCACCATCGCGCGCCGCA
>NZ_DATAGM010000177.1:0-9185 GCF_036263695.1 Phenylobacterium sp. | reverse complement strand
GTCCGTCGTGGCTTCCACGTGCCAGCCGATCCGCTTGCCCGACGTCGGCGTACCGTCGGGCACGGCCGCGCGCATCAGCTGCAGGGTCTCGCGCATCTGCGGGCCTCGGTATTGCGGCGTGAACATCGCCTCCAGCCCGGTGTAGTCGCGGGCCAGCAGCAGATCGAAGGCGTGGCGCGCCGTGGTCTCCGCCCCCTCGTCAACAAGCCCGCCGCTGCATCC
Organism: Phenylobacterium sp.; assembly: GCF_036263695.1. Classification (GTDB taxonomy): domain Bacteria; phylum Pseudomonadota; class Alphaproteobacteria; order Caulobacterales; family Caulobacteraceae; genus Phenylobacterium. The sequence continues at coordinate 8,963 of NZ_DATAGM010000177.1, read as the reverse complement.
GGCGAGCCCCGCCGCCAGCGCGGCTAACAACGTGCGCCTGAGCATGTCGCGCCTCCCCCGTCCGCTGATGAGGGTGCGACTGAGGGCAACCCTTGTCCAGCCGCGTGATCGCGGCTTCAGGTCCGGCTGGTTTGCTGTTGACCGCCAGGCGTTGTTCCGGCCGTATCAAGCTACGGCGTGGTTGCGCCGGGGGGGGAATTCTGTGGGTTATATGAAGAACTGCGCACTCGCCGTGATGGCGGGCGCGCTGGCGAGTGCGCCGGCACAGGCTCAGGCGCCTGCCTCTCCAGAGCCGCTCAGTCCGCCCGCCCCGGCGATCCCACAACCGCCAACAACAGTGGCCGAACCCGTGCCGGCTACCTCAACCCCGGCCGCGCCGCCCGTCGTTCCTGTAATCCCTGCGGTTACTGCGCCCGCAGCTGCTGCACCGGCCAGTGGTATGGTCAAGGTGCCAGAGGGAACCGAGGTGTTCGTGCGGATCGAAGACTTCCTTTCGTCAGCGAGCAATGCGGCGGGCGACCGCTTTTCGATCAGCCTCGACGAAGAGATCGACCTTGGCGGCGGCCGGGTCATTCCGGCAGGCTACCGCGGCGTCGGTGAGGTCACCCATGCGCAGAAGCGTGGTTTCATGGGCAAGGCCGGAGAGCTCAACGTCAATCTCAACTACATCCGTGTGGGCGACACCCGGATCCGGCTTCGTGGGAGCCGGAACCGTGAAGGCGAAGGACGGCTCGGAACAACCGTGGTGCTGACGGTCCTGTTCGGGCCGCTGGGCCTGCTCTTCAAAGGCAAGGACATCGAAGTGCCGCGTGGCCAGCGGATCCCCGCCTACGTCGACACAGACGCCGACATCGCGCTGCCGGCAGCGCCGCCGCCGCAGAACTAGGGACCTCGCACAGCGATCACCTCAGCGCGGCGTTGATCCGCTCCAGCGCCGCGGCGCCAGGGACGAGCTCTGCATCGGCGAGGGCGTTGAGGGGCGCTTCGACCGTCCCGAGGCCGTCGTGAAGGTCCTCGGCTTCGGGATCGAGGTAGAGCAGGCCGGTGACGATCTCGCCTCTGGCCTGGGCGGCCTGCAGGTAGGCGATCGCCGAGACCCGGTCGGTGGGATCGTAGCTCTCGGCCAGCTTGTGCAGCCGCAGAACCGAGGCGTCGTGCTGGGCGACCTCGATGGTCTCGCCGGGGGCGTAGTCCACGTGGATCGGGTCGCGCTCGACGATCACGTCCAGCCGGTTCACCGCCTCGTTGTGCTCGCGCACATAGTCGAAGCTCTTGGTCGAGCCTGTGTGGTTGTTGAACTGCACGCAGGGACTGAGGGTGTCGATGAAGGCGGCGCCCTTGTGGGCCAGCGCCGCCTTGATCAGCGGCACCAGCTGCGCCTTGTCGCCGGAGAAGGAGCGCGCGACGAAGGTCGCGCCCAGCTGCAGCGCGATGGAGACCAGGTCGATGGCGCTGTCGTGGTTGACGACGCCCCGCTTGGACTTGCTGCCCTTGTCGGAGGTGGCCGAGAACTGGCCCTTGGTCAGGCCGTACACGCCGTTGTTCTCGACGATGTAGGTCATGTTGACGCCCCGCCGGATGGCGTGCGCGAACTGGCCGAAGCCGATGGAGGCGCTATCGCCGTCTCCGGAGACGCCCAGGTAGATCAGCTCGCGGTTGGCCAGGTTCGCCCCGGTCAGCACCGAGGGCATGCGCCCGTGGACGGTGTTGAAGCCGTGGCTGGCGCCGAGGAAGTAGTCCGGCGTCTTCGACGAACAGCCGATGCCGGAGAGCTTGGCGATCCGGTGCGGCGCGATCTCCAGCTCGAACACCGCCTGGATGATCGCCGCGGAGATGGAGTCGTGGCCGCAGCCGGCGCACAGCGTCGAGACCGAGCCTTCGTAGTCGCGACGCGTATAGCCCAGGCTGTTGGTCGGCAGCTTGGGGTGATGCAGCTGGGGCTTGAGGATGTAGGTCATTCGGCGGCCTCCACCCGGCCGGTGGCGGTCAGCATGGCGATCTCGCCGGCGATGAACCGGGCGGTGATCGGCGTGCCGTCGTAGTGCAGCACCGAAACCAGCTTGGCCGGGTCGACGCCGCCTTCGGTGACGATCAGGGTCTTCAGCTGGGCGTCGCGGTTCTGCTCGACGATGAACACCCGCTCGTGGGCGGCGATGAATTCGTAGACGGCGTCGGCGAAGGGAAAGCCGCGCACCCTGAGCGCATCCAGGCGGATGCCCTGGGCGGCCAGGGCCCCGAGCGCCTCGTCCATCGCCGCCGAGGTGGAGCCGAAGTAGATCACCCCGTCCTTGGTCTTGCCCTTTGCGGGCTTCAGCACCGGGGCCGGGATCAGCGTCTTGGCCGTCTCGAACTTGCGCAGCAGCCGCTGCATGTTGTCGACGTAGACCGTCCCTTCCTCGGAGTAGCGGGCGTAGGGATTGCGGCTGGTGCCCCGGGTGAAATAGGCGCCCCGGGTCGGGTGGACGCCGGGATAGGTCCGGTAGGGGATCCCGTCGCCGTCCACGTCGAGGTAGCGCCCGAAGTCCCGGCCAGCCTCCAGCTCCTCGTGGGTCATCACCTTGCCGCGGTCGAGGCTGCGGGTCTCGTCCCATTGGAAAGGCTCGACCAGCCACTCGTTCATGCCGATGTCGAGGTCGAGCATGACGAAGATGGTCGTCTGCAGGCGGTCGGCGAGATCGAAGGCCAGCGCACCCATGGTGAAGCACTCGCCGGGATCGGCGGGGAACAGCAGGGGATGCTTGGTGTCCCCGTGGCCGGTGTAGGCGGCGGCCAGGATATCGGCCTGCTGTGTCCGCGTCGGCATGCCGGTGGAAGGGCCGCCCCGCTGCACGTCGAAGATCACCGCCGGGATCTCGGCGAAATAGGACAGCCCGACGAACTCGGTCATCAGCGAGACGCCCGGCCCGGAGGTGCAGGTGAAGGCCCGCGCCCCGTTCCAGCCAGCGCCTACAACGATGCCGATGGAGGCGATTTCGTCCTCGGCCTGGACGATGGCGTAGCGCGCCTTGCCAGTGGCGGGATCGATCCGCAGATCCTGGCAGTAGTCGGTGAAGGCCTCGGCCAGGCTGGTGGACGGCGTGATCGGGTACCAGGCGCAGACGGTCGCCCCGCCGTAGACGGCGCCTAGCGCCGACGCCTGGTTGCCCTCCACATAGATCCGGTTTCCCACCCGATCGGCGCGGCGCACGCGCAGGGGCAGGGGTTCGAGGTTCTCGCGGACAAAGTCGCGGCCCATGCGCAGGGCCTCGAGGTTGGCGTCGATCAGACGTTGCCGGCCCTTGAACTGCTGGGCGAACAGATCGGCGAAGACCTCGGACTCCATGCCAAGAAGCTCACACACGGCCCCGACATAGATGATGTTCTTGAACAGCTGCCGCTCGCGCGGGACCTGGTAGGCGGCGTTGCACATGGCCGTCAGCGGCACGCCGATGACGCCGATGTCCTCGCGGAACGCCGAGGCCGGCACGGGCTTGGTGGAGTCGTAGAAGACGAAGCCGCCGCTCTCGATGTCGGCGATGTCGCGGTCCCAGGTCTGGGGGTTCATGGCGACCATCAGGTCGACCCCGCCGCGGCGTCCGAGATGGCCTTCCTCGGTGATCCGCACCTCGTACCAGGTGGGCAGCCCCTGGATGTTGGAGGGGAAGATGTTGCGGGCGGCCACCGGCACGCCCATCCGCATCACGCCCTTGGCGAACAGGCCGTTGGCGCTGGCTGAGCCCGAGCCGTTCACATTGGCGAACTTGACGACGAAGTCGTTGTACCGCGCGGTCATCGGCATGCCGCCCCCGCTTGCGCCGTCTTGATCAGGAACTTCTGCATGTCCCAGGCGCCGGTGGGACAGCGTTCGGCGCAGAGCCCGCAATGCAGGCAGACGTCCTCGTCCTTGACCATGACCCGCCCCGTGGCCAGCGGGCCCGACACCAGCAGGTCCTGGGTCAGGTTGAGGGCAGGGGCCTTCAGCTTGGTGCGCAGCTCAGGCTCCGGCTCCTCGGCGATGAAGGTGATGCAGTCGGTTGGACAGATGTCGGCGCAGGCGTCGCACTCGATGCACAGAGTGTCGGCGAACACCGTCTGCACGTCGCAGTTCAGGCAGCGCTGCGCCTCCTTCAGACCGAGCTCGCGGTCGAAGCCCAGCTCAACCTCGACGCGGACGTCCTTCAGCGCCACCTCCGGATCGCGCAGCGGCACCCGGTAGCGGCGGTCATTGGAGATGTCGTTATCGTAGCTCCACTCGTGGATGCCCATCTTCTGGCTGATCAGGGTGGCCATCGGCGGCGGCCGGTCCGATACGCGGGCGCCGCGGCAGTGGGCGTCGATGCTGATCGCCGCCTCGTGGCCATGGGCCACGGCCCAGATGATGTTCTTGGGCCCGAAGGCGGCGTCGCCGCCGAAGAAGACCTTGGGGTTGGTCGACTGGAAGGTGACCGGATCGACGGTGGGCATGCCCCACTCGTCGAACTCGATCCCGACGTCGCGCTCGATCCAAGGGTAGGCGTTCTCCTGGCCGACGGCGATCAGCACGTCGTCGCACTCGAAGTGCTGGTCGGGCTCGCCGGACGGCACGAGCCGTCGGCGGCCCTTGTCATCGTATTCGGCGACCACCTTCTCGAACCACATGCCGGTCAGCCGGCCGCCCTCGTGAGTGAAAGCCTTGGGGACCAGGTAGTTGAGGATCGGGATGCCCTCGTGCATCGCGTCCTCCTTCTCCCACGGCGAGGCCTTCATCTCCTCGAAGCCGGAGCGGACGATCACCTTGACGTCCTCGCCGCCCAGCCGGCGGGAGGTGCGGCAGCAGTCCATGGCCGTGTTGCCGCCGCCCAGCACGATCACTCGCCGGCCGATCTTGTCCACATGGCCGAAGGAGACGGACGAGAGCCAGTCGATGCCGATGTGGATGTTGGCGGCGGCCTCCTGACGGCCGGGCATGTCGAGGTCGCGGCCGCGCGGTGCGCCGGCGCCGACGAACACCGCGTCATAGCCTTCGGCCAGCAGGGCCTTGAGGCTGTCGATCCGCTCGCCGAGCCTAAGGTCCAGCCCCAGCTGGGCGACGTAGCCCACCTCCTCGTCGATCACCTCCTCCGGCAGGCGGAAGCGCGGGATCTGCGAGCGGATCATGCCGCCGCTCTTGCTCTCCTGGTCGTAGCAGACGAGCTCGTAGCCGAGCGGCGCCAGGTCGCGGGCCACCGTCAGCGAGGCGGGGCCCGCGCCCACCAGGGCGATGCGGAACCCGTTCTTCTGCTCGGCGGGGCGGGGCAACAGGTCCGCGACGGGTCCCTTGTTGTCGGCGGCGACGCGCTTGAGCCGGCAGATGGCCACCGGCTCCTCCTCCACCCTGCCGCGCCGGCAGGCCGGCTCGCAGGGGCGGTCGCAGGTCCGCCCCAGAATCCCCGGGAAGACGTTGCTCTTCCAGTTGATCATGTAGGCGTCGGTGTATCGGCCTTCAGCGATCAGCCTGATGTACTCAGGGACCGGCGTGTGGGCAGGGCAGGCCCACTGGCAATCGACCACTTTGTGAAAGTACTCGGGCCCCTCTGCGCGGGTGCGCTGCACGTATCCGTTTCCTTCCCGCGACACTCTACTCTCGCGGAGGCGAAGGCGTGTTCCCGAACGGACCGCGCCTTCGCCTGCCCCGACGCGGCGTCATCTCTAGGAAAGCATGGTAGGCCCCGATCGTCGGGAGCGCCAACCCCGAAAGTGATCGGCGATAACGGAATTGCCAACGCTCAAAGGTTCGTGAGAGCAAAGGCCAAGCTCTTCCGTTTCAGACTGTTTCAGAGTTGATAATCCATTAACGAGGCCCCCGGATGGGAGACATCGATGACGCTCAACGTCGAGCTTGGCGACTTCGCCGCATCGAGTGACGAGTTGGCCTATCGCGCCGCGCTGCAGTGGCTGGAGCCGGAGGAGGAGGCGGCGAGCCTCTCGCTCTTCCAGCAGATCAACGAGCGCCGCGCCGCCTGCGAAAATCCCGACGCCCTGCGGATCCTGCGTTCGCTCTGAGCCGCCCATTGCGGTGACGCTCGCCCGCCGCCTACCATCGCGCCCGCGCCGCAAGAGCGCCAACGCGTAGGAGGGTAGGGGATGGAGTACCGCAGGCTGGGCAACAGCGGGCTGAAGGTCAGCGCCGTCGGGATCGGCTGCAACAATTTCGGCATGCGCATCGACCAGGCGGCGACCAACGCCGTGGTCGCCGCCGCCCTCGACACCGGGATCAACTTCTTCGACACCGCCGACGTCTACGGCGGCAGCCAGTCCGAGGTGATGCTGGGCAAGGCGCTGGGCGGTCGGCGCGACGAGGTGGTGATCGCCACCAAGTTCGCCAGTCCCATGGGCCAGCGGCACGACCAGAAGGGCGGCTCGCGCCGTTATGTCATGCAGGCGGTCGAGGCGAGCCTGAAGCGGCTCGGGACCGACTACATCGACCTCTACCAGATGCACCGTCCGGACCCGGACACGCCGATCGAGGAGACCCTGGCGGCGCTGGACGACTTGGTGAAGGCCGGCAAGGTCCGCTACCTCGGCAACTCCAACTTCTCCGGTTGGCAGATCGCCGACGCCGATTGGATCAGCCGCTCGACGAACCGGGAGCGGTTCGTCTCGGCCCAGAACCTCTACAGCCTACTGGAGCGCGGCTCGGCGCGCGAGGTGCTGCCGGCGTGCGAGCGGTTTGGCCTGGGCTTCCTGCCCTTCTTCCCGCTGGCGTCGGGCCTGCTCACCGGCAAGTACAGGAAGGGTGAGCCGCCGCCGGAAGGCACCCGGCTGGCGGCCTGGGGTCGTCGGGGCCAGGACGCCCTGTCGGATCGCAACTTCGAGAAGGTGGAGAAGCTCTCCAGCTTCGCCGAGGCTCGTGGGAAGAATCTGCTGGAGCTCGCCTTCGCGTGGCTGCTCGGGCAGCCGGTCGTCTCCTCCGTCATCGCGGGGGCGACCAAGCCAGAACAGGTGCAGGCCAACGCGGCCGCAGCAAGCTGGGTGCTGACGCCGGCTGAAGTCGAGGAGGTCACGGCCCTCATCGCCTAGCTTGTGCGTTCTGACCCGCATGGCTGACGACAAGAAAATCCCACCGCCACAGCCTCACGTCGAGGAGATCGTCGGTAACGAGGCGCAGATCGCCTCACCAAGCTTCCGGCTTGCCGCGCTCGATTCCGAATTCCTGCTGTCGGAGTCGATGCGGGGCGTTCGTTTCATGCTGGAGTTCGACAAGGCCGATCAGATCCTGCGTCAGTGGGGCATCGTCTCGACCATCGTGGTGTTCGGGTCCGCCCGCATCCGACCGGACGGGCCGGGCCGGCAGCCCTATTGGTATTCGGAGGCCCGCACCTTCGGGAAGATCGCCTCGGAGCGGGGCGGGGCGCTGCTGCACGGCGAGCCCTACCGCCGGAATGTGATCGCCACCGGCGGCGGGCCAGGCGTCATGGAGGCCGCCAACCGAGGCGCCGGCGACGCTGGCGCCCCGTCCATCGGCTTCAACATCACCCTGCCGCACGAGCAGGAGCCGAACGCGTACTCGACGCCCGAACTGACCTTCCTTTTCCACTACTTCGCTATGCGCAAGATGCACCTGGCGCTGCGGGCCCACGCTCTGGTCGTATTTCCCGGCGGCTTCGGGACCTTGGACGAGCTCTTCGAGCTGCTCACCCTCCGCCAGACGGCCAAGGCGCCGGTGCTGCCCATCGTGTTGTTCGATCAGGCCTATTGGCGGAGGTTGGTCGACTTCGACTTCCTGCTGGAGCAAGGGATGATCAATCCGGTGGACCTGGAGCTGTTCAAGTTCGCGGAGAGCGCCGAGGCGATCTGGGAGATCCTTGTGGCCAACGGGCTGGAGACCTTCCAGCCGACCCGCGACCGGTTCGGGAGTATGAAGCGCGATGGGTGACCGCTCACGCTTGGCGCAGATGATCGAGCGCGCCGGCAACGTCGTCGTGTTCACCGGGGCCGGGATTTCTACCGAGTCCGGCATTCCGGATTTTCGCAGCCCAGGCGGGGTGTGGAGCAAGATGAGCCCGATCTACTTCCAGGAGTTCGTCGCCAGCGAGGAGAAGCGCCGCGAGGCCTGGACCCGCACCTTCAGCGGCCGGGCCGGCTGGACGGGGAGGGCGCCCAACGCCGGCCACTATGCGGTGGCGAGGCTCGTCGCCCAGGGCAAATGCTCGGCGGTGATCACCCAGAACGTCGACGACCTGCATCGGGCCAGCGGCGTCCCGCCAGAGAAGATCATCGAGCTGCACGGCAACGCCACCTACGCGACCTGCCTGGAGTGCGGTCTGCGCCACGAGCTGGAGGCGCTGAAGGGTCCGTTCCTGGAGAGGGGCGAGGTCCCGGCGTGCCGGCACTGCGGCGGCATCGTGAAGACCGCCACCATATCGTTCGGCCAGGCGATGCCGGAGGAGCCCATGGAGCGGGCCCAGGCGGCGACGCTGTCCTGCGACCTGTTCCTCGTCCTCGGCTCGTCGCTGGTGGTCTATCCGGCCGCCGGCTTTCCCATCATGGCCAAGCGCAACGGGGCGCGCCTGGCCATCGTCAACCGCGAGCCCACCGAGCAGGACCCGCTCGCCGACCTCGTCCTGCACGATGAAATCGGCCCGGCGATGAGCGAGGTGGTGAAGGTCGCTTAGCCGCGCAGGTCGGCGCGGACGGTGCGCTGGGCGATCATGCGGGTGGCGTCGATGCGGCCCTGGCGGGGCGCGGCGATCTCCAGGTGCACGTGGTCGGTGATGCCGGCGTAGCGGTCCTGCAGGCTGAGCACCGTGCCGATGGGAGCCCCCACGCGGACCGCGTCGCCGACCTTCACGTCCGGGTCGATGTAGAAGACGCGGGCCTCGTAGCCGAGGGCCGGATTGGTGATCTCGACGTAACGGTGCCGCGAGCTATCGCCATAGGCGTAGCCGATATGACTGACGAAGCCGGAGATCGGGGCGACCACGGCTTGACCGGCTACCGCCTCATAGTCCACGCCCTCGTGCCGG
>NZ_DATAGM010000176.1:0-1760 GCF_036263695.1 Phenylobacterium sp. | reverse complement strand
ATCGGCTTGGCGGACTTCAGCCGCGCCACCGCGCCCGGGCCACCGGGCTTGTCGCCGGCTTCCGCGGGCTCGCGGATCCGCCCGTCCGGCAGCATCACCCGGTCGACCACGTCGATGGCGTAGGTGGTCGTCTCCGTCCCGCGATTGAGCAGGAACATGGTCGCCGCCCGGCTGTTGGGGGCGATCACCAGCCGCTTGGGCGAGATCGTCAGGTCGTCGCCGACCTGCGCTGCGGCCGGGCCGCCGAAGGCGACGGCCAGGCCGCCGAGACTCAGGACTTGGAGTGCGCGTCTGCGCGATTGCATGCCATCCCCCCACGAATCAGGATGGTCAAAACGTCGCAGCAAGCCATTCATGAAGTATTGACGATACCAGGACGGTCCGGCGGGTAGCTCACCCGTGTTTAGCGCTCTCGCCGCGGCGAGTTCGGTTCCCGTTCTACTGCTGCGGTTCTGCTTTTCTATGCCGACGTGTACGGCACGGTCGGCTCAGATCGGATCCGGCGGCGCCACGGGGGCGCCTACTCTCGGCCCTGGCGACGCAGCGGCGCGCTAACTCTATCTTTCTTCCAGCAGCTGCTTGTAAATGGTTGCCGACGTTGAGGTTTTCGGCGCGGCCTCACACAATTTTGGGTTAAGGGCGCCTTAAGCTGCGGATCCGCCGTTAATCTGGCGGAAGCCGGGTGGGTGAGACGGGGGGCGCCGGACAACAAAAAACCCCGCGGCCCGGGCGCGCCGGATCGCGGGGCTGAGGCGGAGCCGAACGGCTCGGAAGATCAGTTGTAGGCGGCTTGCAGGTTGACGGTGCCGGTGTAGGTGCCCGCGGGCTCCGTGCCGGCGAAGACGATGCGGCCGCCGACGCTGACGGTGCGGTTGCCAGACAGACCGGTGCCGCCGTTGACCACGAGGCCAGCCTCGCTGGTGCTCAGCGTTAGGGTGTTGGCGCCGCTGGTCAGGGTCACGTCGTCCGCCACGTCCACATCGTAGGTTGCGCTGGCGTCGGCCGTGATGTCGAAGGTCGCCACCGCCGGGGTGACGCCGCCGGCGAAGGCGTCGACCGTGCCGGCCGTGTCGGTGACGGTCCCGTTACCCGCGAGCTGATAGCTGCCGGCGCCGCTGACCACGATCGAGCCCAGCTGCAGGTCGGTGTCCTTGGTCACCGTGATCGGCGCCAGGATGGTGATCGAAGCGGTCGCGTCGTCGTCGGCCACGACTTGAGCCAGGGCCGGTGATGCGATCGATCCGATCATAAGGGCCGCACTAGCGGCCAGGAGAACGCGTTTCATTCTGAAGTCTCCATCATCAGAGTTCTGCGACGATTGGAGGTCCCCCCCCAGTGCCAGGGGAAACTAGAACGGCAAGGTTTCCTGAGCCTTAACCGTGCGCGGTTTTGTCGCACTGCGGCGCTTTGTCTGCCCAGCGACGCGGCCGCCGTCCGTCTAAACGTCTGATTCTTCTGCGTGCGCACGAGGCTCCGCGCGTGCGCGGAGGTGCGCACGCCTGCGCACCGAGATGCGCGGCGTACGGAGCTTTACCTTTCCTAAAGGCGCGCGCCGTGGAGGCCTAGACGTCCACCTCGGCGTCCAGGGCGTTCTCCTGGATGAACTCGCGCCGCGGCTCGACGAGGTCGCCCATCAGGCGGGTGAACATGTCGTCGGCGTCGTCGGCGTGGGTGACCTTCACCTGCAGCAGGGTGCGGGCGTTGGCGTCCAAGGTGGTCTCCCACAGCTGGTCCGGGTTCATCTCGCCCAGGCCCTTGTA
>NZ_DATAGM010000175.1:0-6869 GCF_036263695.1 Phenylobacterium sp. | reverse complement strand
CCGGACTTTCGAAATGTGGATCCTGGCGCCGCACGCGTGCTGCTGATCGAAGCGGGCGCCAGGCTCCTGGCGGCGTTTCCGGAGGCCCTCAGCGACTACACGCGCCGAGCCCTTGAGCAGCGTGGTGTGCAAGTTCTCCTCGACGCGCCGGTGACCGAAATCGCAGACGACCATGTGGTCGTGGGGGAGCGCCGGGTGGGCGCAGGAGCGGTGGTGTGGGCTGCGGGTGTGGCCGCGTCTGCGGCGGCCGACTGGCTGCACGCGGACCGCGACCGGGCTGGCCGCATTATGGTCGACTCCGACCTGTCCGTACCCGGTCACCCGGAGATATTCGCGATTGGGGACACCGCCGCTGCGCGATCCGATGCCGGCAAGCCCATCCCCGGGGTCGCTCCCGCGGCGAAGCAGATGGGGCGCCACGTCGGAGCTCTGATCGCTCAGCGGGCCCAGGGGCAGGTTGGTTCAGCGCCGTTCCGGTACCGACACCAGGGCGACTTGGCTACGATCGGACGCAAGGCCGCCGTCGTTCGAATGGACCGGATAACTTTGACGGGGTTCCCGGCTTGGCTCGTCTGGGGCGTGGTGCATGTCTACTTTCTGATCGGGCTCCGCAATCGCATCGCGGTCGCGTTCAGTTGGATCTGGGATTACCTGACTTTCGGACGCAGGGCCCGGTTGATCACCGAGCCGGCGAACGCAGCACCTGCGGAAGCACAGCGGCGCGGCCCCTCTGCCTCACCATCGGCGCCTGCTGCCGCCACGGCGGCGGACGCAGCGCCGTCATCGGCCGGCGGTGTTTGGGGGTGACGGTGACCGGGCGGCTGCAGTTGCGTCCGCTCCCCACCCACCACGGTCAATCGCAGCGTCCGCCGGCGGGCGCTAGCGCAGGTTGAGCGCCACCAGCCCTGCGAGGCCGACGATGATCCGCCACCAGCCGAACGGGGAGAGGCCCCGCCGGCTCACGAAGGCGACCATGGTCTTGATGACGATCAGGGCGAAGATGAACGAGGCGACGAAGCCGACGGCGATCGTGCCCGCCTGGTCGGCGCTGATCGCGTTGCGGTTCTCCCAGGCGTCGAGCACGAAGACGCCGAGCATTGTCGGGATGGCCAGGAAGAACGAGAACTCGGTGGCCGCTTCCTTGCGCACGCCCAGCAGCACGCCGCCGACGATGGTGGCGCCGGAGCGCGAGACCCCGGGAACCATGGAGAATACCTGCATCATCCCCACGCCCAGCGAAGTCCAGAACGGCAGCTCCATGGCGTCGTCGTAGCGGGGCGTCGGCGCGAAGCGGTCGATGAACAGCAGGCCGATCCCACCGATGATCAGCGACCAGCAGATGATCGCCGGGCTCTCGAACAGCACCTCCTTGATGAAGTCGTGGAGCGCCAGCCCGATCACCACCGCCGGCAGAAAGGCGACCAGCACGCTCAGCACGAAGCCCCGCGCCTTGGGATCGGTGGGTATCCGCAACACGACGCCCCACAGGCGCTGGAAGTAGACCACCACCACCGCCAGGATCGCGCCCAGCTGGATCAGCACACTGAAGGTGCCCCAGAAGCCGTCGGGCAGGCCTAGCGCCTCCTTCGTCAGCAGCAGGTGGCCGGTGGAGGAGACCGGGATGAATTCGGTGAGGCCTTCGACCAGCCCCAGGATGATCGCGTAGACCCAATCCGGCAAAGCCGCCCCTCCCGCATCGCGCTCTCGTAAGCGGCCTGTTTAGGGTAAGCCTCGGATTCGCGGCGAACGCTTTCTGGGCCGCTGCGACCATGCGGTCAGGCTCCATTCATCCAGAAGTGGCAAGCCTCACCTGAACACACCAGCAAGGTTCCCGCATGCGCCACATCCTGCTCGCCGCCGCCCTCCTCGCCTGCGCCGCGCCCGCCGTGGCCCAGCAGCGGCCGAACCTCGCCCAGCTCGACATGGACAAGGACGGCAAGGTCAGCCGCGCCGACTACAAGGCCGCGGTGCTGAAGGAGCTGATCAAGTACGACAAGGACCGGGACGGGCGGGTGCTGCGCACCGAGCTGCCGGCCCTGGCCAAGCTGCCCGGCATGCGCGGCCAGGTGGACCGGATCTGGAAGACCTACGACCACTCCGGCGACGGTGTCGTGACCCGCGACGAGGTCTCCGCCCAGGCCGAGCGCCGCTTCACCGAGCTCGACACCGACAAGGACGGCGTCTTCTCGCAGGCCGAGGCGGATGCGGCCGCAGCGGCGGCGCGCAAGGCGCGCTGAAGCCACCGCCCCGGCGGCTGGCCCGCACGGCGCAGCTGTGCTATCCGGCCGTCCGTCGCCAAGGACCGCAACCGTGACAGCTGCTTTCGCCTTCGCCCGTCAGGCTATCATCCGCCCGGTAATGGCCGGGCGGTCGATGACGTGCGGGACGACGGCGGGCGCCGGCTAAGGGCGCCACCAGCCTCTCCCGGCGGCGGGAGAGGCGCCAAGTGCGACGTATCCGGCAGCCGGGAGTCCTCCCCAAGGACCCTCCCCATGCCTCAGATCCCTCCTGAAATGCTGGCGGCGCTCGCGCTCTTCGCGTTCGTCTCCTCGATTACGCCCGGCCCGAACAACACCATGCTGCTCGCCTCCGGCGCCAACTTCGGCTTCCGCCGGACCGTGCCGCACCTGATGGGCGTCAACCTGGGCTTCTTCGCCCTGGTGCTTGGCGCAGGTCTGGCGCTAGGCGGCCTGTTCGCCGCCTACCCGGCGCTGCACGGGGTGCTGAAGGTCGCGGGCTCGGCCTATCTCCTGTACCTGGCCTGGAAGATCGCCATGTCCGGCGAGATGAAGGGCGGCGAAGGGGCCGGACGTCCGCAGACCTTCTGGCAGGCCGCCGCCTTCCAATGGGTCAACCCCAAGGCCTGGGCCATGGCGCTGGGCGGCGTCACCGCCTACGCCCCCCCGGAGAACTACGCAGCCAACGTCGTGGTGGTCGCCGCCGTCTTCACCCTGGTGAATCTGCCTTGCGTGGCCAGCTGGACCGGCTTTGGCCTGGCCCTCCGCGGCGTCCTCGGCACGCCGGCCCGCCTGCGGATCTTCAACTGGACGATGGCCGGCCTTCTGGTGCTCTCGCTGCTGCCGGTGCTGCTGGAGGCGCTCTAACCCACCTCCGGCCCCACGTAGCGGGCGCGGGGGCGGATGAGGGCGCCGCTCTGGCCCTGCTCGATGGCGTGGGCGATCCAGCCGGCGCAGCGGGCGATGGCGAACAGGGCGAAGGGGGCGTCCTTCGGCAGGCCGAGGCTGTCGGAGAGGCTGGTGAGCGCGAAGTCGATGTTCGGCGCCAGACCCGTCGCCCGCTCAGCGGCCTCGCGCAGGGCCGCGTACTGCGGCGGCGGGTTGAAGCGCGCGAGCAGGGCGGCGGCGCGCGGGTCGCCATCCGGATAGAGCGGGTGGCCGAAGCCGGGGATCTGCCGGTCCTCCGCCAGCCGCGCCGCGATGGCCGTGTGCGGGCTTGTCCGCCGCGCCTCTTCCACCACGTTCTGGATCGCGGCCGGGGCGCCGCCGTGGCGAGGCCCCGAGAGCGCCGAGAGCCCCGCCAGGGCCGCCGCCGCCAGCGACGCGCCGGTGGAGGCCGCCACCCGGGCGGCGAAGGCCGAGGCGTTCAGCTCGTGGTCAGCCAGCAGCACCAGCGTCCGTCGGATCAGGTCCGCGCCCGGTCCGCCGGGCCCCAGGCCCCACGCCAGCGCCAGCCGGTTGTGGATCGCCCCGCCGCCGACCTGGCCGGCCACGGCGTCGGTCATCACGTCCAGCAGGGTGGCCGCCTCGACCGCCAGCGCCAGCGGGTTGCGGCCGCGGGCCGGCGGATCGACGCCGGCGCGGCGCGCCAGCGCGACGAAGGCCCGCGAGCGCATGTCCGCGCCCTGCGGCGGTTGCGGCCGGTCGGTGCGCTTCAGCGCCGCCCCGTGCCCGCCTCGGAGCAGGCGGGCGACGCCCTCGAGCGTCTCCACCTCGGCCAGCTCCACGGCGTCTCGGCCGCGGTAATACAGCCGCCCCGCCGACACCGTCATGATCGCCGAGGCCAGCACCGGCTCGCCCCAGGAGATGGCGCCCTCGGCCACCTCCGAGATCTTGCGGCTGCGCGACTTACGCTGGTGCAGGTCGGCGATGTCGGCGGCCCGGTAGAGGCTCCGTCGCGGGTCCGTGGGGTCGGGCCGCACCTGCACCCGGCCCCGGCTCACATAGGCGTAGAGGGTCTGCGGCCTGACGCCCAGCCGCGCCCGCGCCTCCTCCGCCCCGATCCAGTCCGCCTGCGGCATACATTGATCATATTGATCAAGATTGACGATGGCAACGCTCGGGCGAATGTTGCAATGCAACCAAAGAGGAGATCGTCATGTCCGACGGCCTTGAAGACGTCGTCGCCGCCCATACCGTGTTCTCCGAAGTCGACGGCCAGGCCGGGCGCCTGATCATCCGCGGCTGGCCGGTGGAGCAGTTGGCCGGACGCACCACCTACGAAGACGCCGCCCGCCTGCTGTTCGACGGCTTCTTCGACGACCTGCCGGCCGACCTCGCCGGCCTCCTGGGCCACGCCCGCGCCGAGGTGTTCGGCGAGGTGACCGCCCTCGACACCGGCCTGCTCGACCGCACGCCGATCGAGGCCATGCGCGCGCTGACCGCCCGGCTGGGCGACGGCGACGACCTGGCGACCGCCCTGCGGCTGACTGCGGCGCCGGCGGTGTTCACCGCCGCCGTGGTGCGCGCCCAGGCCGGCCAGGCGCCGGTCGCGCCCGATCCCTCGCTGAGCCACGCCGCGGACGTCCTGCGGATGCTGCGCGGCCGCGAGGCCTCGCCGGCGGAAGTGGCGGCGCTGGACACCTACCTGGTCACCGTCAGCGACCACGGCCTGAACGCCTCGACCTTCGCCGCTCGGGTGGTGGCCTCGACGCGCGCGGGCCTGACCTCCGCGGTGCTGGCGGGGATCAGCGCGCTGAAGGGCCCGCTGCACGGCGGCGCGCCGGGTCCGGTGATCGACATGCTGGACGGCATTGGCCGGCCGGAGAACGCCCGGGCCTGGATCGAGGCGGCGCTGGACCGCGGCGACCGGTTGATGGGCTTCGGTCACCGAATCTACCGGGTGCGCGACCCCCGCGCAGACGCGCTGAAGACCGCCGTGCGCAAGCTGGTCGGCCAGTCGAACGTGGCCCACGGCCGGCTTGAGTTCGCCGAGGCCGTCGAGGCCGCGGCGCTGGCCATCCTCAAGGCCCGCAAGCCCGACCGCTCGCTGGACACCAATGTCGAGTTCTACACCGCCTTGCTGCTGGAGGCCCTCGCCTTCCCCCCCAGCGCCTTCACCTGCGTGTTCGCCATGGGCCGCGTCGCCGGCTGGCTCGCCCACGCCCGCGAACAGCTGGCCGGCGGGCGGCTGATCCGCCCGCAGAGCGTCTACGTCGGCCCGCAGCCGAGGGAGGCGGCATAAGCCGCAACGGGCTGGGTCGCCGCGACGGCGATGACGGAAGGGAGGGGGAGCTGAGAGTCGTTCGCGCTGGGGCGGGGCCAGCCTGCGGATTAATTTCGCCCCATGACCACGGGGATCCTCAGCAGCCTGGCGCCCGCCGAGACGGCGGCCCTCACCCGGCGGGTGACGATGCTGTCGGTCGGCACGGCGGCGGTGCTGGTCTCGCTGAAGCTGGCGGTCTGGCTGGCGTCGGGCTCGGTGGCGGTGATGGCCTCGATGGCCGACTCGGCCCTGGACCTGGCCGCCTCGTTGGCGACGTTCTTCGCAGTCCGCTACGCGGTCGCCCCACCCGACCGGGAGCACCGCTTCGGCCACGGCAAGGCCGAAGCCTTCGCCAGCCTGATCCAGGCCGGCCTGGTGTTCGCCTCCGCCGCCCTGATCGGCCGCGAGGCCGTCGAGCGGCTGATCGATCCGCGCCCGATCGCCCAGGAGGGCTGGGCGACCGCGGTGATGGTCGTCTCCGCCGTCCTGACCCTGGGGCTGGTGCGCGCCCAGACAGCGGTGCTGAAGAAGACCGCCTCCGTCGCGGTCGCCGGCGACCGGGTGCACTACGTCTCAGACCTCGCCTCCAACGCCATCGCCCTGCTCGGGATCGCCGGCGCCGGCCTGCTCGGCGTCTCGGGACTGGACGCCGCCGCCGGGCTGATCATCGCCGCCCTGCTGGTCTGGGGCGCCGTCGGCGTGTTCCGCGAGGCGTCCGACCAGCTGATGGATCGCGAGCTGCCGGATGAGGCGCGCATCCGAATCCTCGAGGTGGTGCGCCAGGACCCGCGCCTGACCCACGTTCATCAGCTGCGCACCCGCGCGTCCGGCCCCTTCATCCATATCCAGATGCATGTGGATCTCGACCCGGAGCTGTCGTTCGAGGCCGCGCATAAAGTGACCGACGACGCCGAACGTCGCCTGGTCGAGGCCTTTCCCTCCGCCGACGTGATCATCCACGCCGATCCCCGGGGACGAGCCGAAACTCATTCCGAGCCGTTCTCGGATGAGGATTGAGTGTAGTAAACGCCCCCTTAAGGGCTTAGGTCGCTCTTGAACGGCAGTGATTCCTCTCCGCGTGCGGGCATGAGCGTCGAGCGCACCCTCCACCATTTCCCGATGGACCCGGCCTCTCGCCAGGTGCGCCTGTCGCTGGGCGAAAAGCGGCTGGCCTTCAACGAGGTGCAGGTCCGCTACTGGGAGAGCCCGCCGGAATTCCTGGCGCTCAACCCCTCGGGTCTGACGCCGGTGCTGGAGGAGAAGGGGCCGGACGGGCGCATCGTGCTGTGCGAGTCCCGCGCCATCCTCGATCACCTGGAGGAGCAGAACCCCGAGCCAGCCCTGATGGGGCGCGAGGCGGCCGAGCGTGCGGAGGCGCGCCGGCTGTTGCAGTGGTTCGACCGCAAGTTCGATTACGAGGTCGGCGG
>NZ_DATAGM010000174.1:0-6139 GCF_036263695.1 Phenylobacterium sp. | reverse complement strand
GCGCCAGTGTCATCGTCTATCGTCCGGCCGAGGGCGGCCTCGAATTCTACGCCGCCGAGGCCGCGGCCGACTGCAGCGTCGTTCTGGATCGCGAACACGACCGTTTCGAATGGGTCGCCGCCGACCGGGCGCCGGCGCGCTGTCGGCCCGAGCACGTGGCCAGGCAGCTGGTGCTGCTGCTCTCGGAATTCGATTGAGCTGATCAGTCCGCCGCGAGCGGCGCCAGCAGCGTTTCGCGCCAGCCGTCCTCGGTCTGGACAATCACGTACCGGGGCTCGCCCGCCCGGCGGACGTATTCGTGCGCCCGGTCGAGCGCCTGGACCTCAGTCTCGAACAGGCCGAGCTCGGCGGAGCCTTCGTCCAGGAGCACCCACCTCGAGCCACGGGCGAATACAGCAAGCTGTTGGTTCGGCATGACGATGGTTGGGTAGCGCGAGACCGTCGCGCGAGCCCAGCAACCGCCCGTTGATGAGCGATGGTTAGTTGGGGAGGAAGGTCGACCGGCCCGGTCTCTGGTAGTCGGGGGGGCGTCGCCGGGCCGGTCGTTTTCAGCCCGCCGTGTCGACGAGCTAGGCGAGAAATGCGGCAGCGAGAGGCGGGTTCCTGCAGCGCTGCGATATTTCCGTGGACGGTCTCAACAAGACGCGCCTGGCGGTTCTCCGGCCGCCCCAGTCGCGCGGCACGCCGACGCGAGCGGCTTGTCTGACGCTGTTTGGCGGCGGAGGGTGAGATGTAGATCCCGACCTACGGGACGCGACGCCGTGGACGCGCAGGCGCACGGCTTTCATTGGGGTGGTGAATTGACGGCTCAGACGCGACCGGACGACGGCCGGATACCCTTCAAGACCAAGATATTCTTCGGCCTCGGCACCAGCGCCGAATACATCGTCCTGCTCGGCATGGGCAGCTACGCCATGCTGTTCTACAATCAGGTGCTGGGCCTCTCGGCCACCCTGGCTGGCGCGGCGGTGTCGCTGAGCCTGATCCTCGACGGTTTCGCCGACCCGATCATGGGCTCGCTGTCGGACCGCACCCGCTCCCGGTTCGGTCGCCGCCACCCCTACATGTACGCCGCGCCGCTGCCGATCGCGCTGTCGCTGATCGCCATCTTCAACCCGCCGCCGGGCCTGGAGCACGTCTGGCTGTTCGCCTGGTTCTTCACCTTCGTCGTGACCCTGCGGGTGTTCATGGCCGCCTACCACACGCCTCACCTGGCGCTGGGGGGCGAGCTCTCGGCCGACTACACCGAGCGCACCCGGATCATGAGCTACAACACGGTGATGGGCGGGGTGGCCAGCATGGTCATGGCCTTCATCGCCCTCAGCGTCTTCTTCAAGGCGACGCCGGAATACTCGCGCGGCCTGCTGAACCCGAACGCCTACCCGCCGTTCGCCTTCTTCTCAGCGGGGATCGCCCTGGCCCTGCTGCTGGGCTCCGCCTGGTTCACCCGCGACCGTATCCCGACCCTGCCCCAGCCGCCGGCCGACCTGCCGAGGTTCAGCCCCTTCGAGTTCGTGAAGGACCTGGGCAAGGCGATCACCAACCGCAACTACGCCTGGCTGCTGGTCGCCTACTTCTTCCTGTCGCTGACGCTGGGACTGCGGGCCGGACTGACCCTCTATGTGAACACCTTCTTCTGGGAGCTGACGTCCGAGCAGCTGCGCTGGTTCGTGCTCGGCGCGCTGGCCGGAGCAATCATCGGCGGCGGCTTGGTCACGCGGCTGCACCAGAAGCTGGACAAGCGCACCACCATCGTCATCGGCTGCATCGGCCTGGCGGCGGTTCCGGCCATCCCGATCGTGCTGCGGATGCTCGGGCTGATGCCCGCCAACGCCACCATGCAGCTGACCATTGCGCTGCTGCTGTTCTCGCTGGTCTCGATCACCTTCACGGCGATCATCCAGATCAGCGTGATGTCGGTGCTGGCCGACATCGCCGACGAGAACGAGCTGAAGCACGGCCACCGGCAGGAGGGAGTGCTCTATTCGACGCGCGCCCTGTTCGCGAAGATCGACATGGCGCTCGGCCAGTTCCTGGCGGGCGTCGCCCTCGACATCATCGCCTTCCCCGCCAAGGCCACGCCCGGGCAGGTGCCCGACGACGTGCTGTTCAAGCTTGCGATGGTGGAGGGGCCCATCGCCGCCGTCCCGGGTCTGCTGGCGGCCTTCTTCTACGCCCGCTACCGCATCACCCGCGCCCGCCACGCCGAGATCCGCGCCGAGCTCGAGGCGCGACGCGGGACGGGGCGCGGGCAAGCCCCGCCGCCGGAACCGATCCTGGCGCCCGCGCCGGCGGAGTGAAGACCTCACCCAACCCTCTCCCCCCGCCGAGCGGGGGGAGAGTCAGCGAACAGCCGTCCAGGGCCGGCTGAGCAGCATGGCGCAGTTGATCAGGCCGACCAGCGAGTAGGTCTGGGGGTAGTTGCCCCACAGCTCGCCGTCCTCGAAAGAGATGTCCTCGGAGAGCAGGCCTGCGGCCGTGCGCCGGTTCAGCATCTCCTCGAACAGCTGCCGCGCCTCGGCGGTGCGGCCGGCCAGGTGCATCGCCTCGATCAGCCAGAAGGTGCAGATGTTGAAGGCGCTCTGCGGTTCGCCGAAGTCGTCGGGGATGGCGTAGCGCAACATGTAGGAGCCGCGGCGCAGGCCCTTCTCCACCGCCGCCACGGTGGCCGCCATCCGCGGATCCGTCGGCGGCACGAACCGCACGTCGATGAGCTGCAGCAGGCTGGCGTCCAATTCGTCGCCGTCGAACGTGGCGGCGAACCGGCCCAGCTCCTCGTTCCAGGCCCGACCCTCGATCGTGGCCCGCATCCCGTCGGCCCGCTCGCGCCAGAATAGGGCGCGGTCCGCCAGCCCCAGCTTCTCGGCCGCCTTGGCCAGCCGGTCGGCGGCCGCCCAGCACATCACCGAGGAGTAGGTGTGCACCGCCTCGCGGCCGCGGAACTCCCAAAGGCTCGCGTCCGGCTCGTCGTGCAGCTCGTAGGCGCGCTGGGCGATCGGTTCGAGCGCGCGGAAGTCGTCCAGCGTGGCCGGCCGCAGCAGCCGCTCGTCGAAGAAGGCCTGGGTCGTGGAGAGGATGATCTGGCCGTACACGTCGTGCTGCAGGTGCTCGTGCGCCTGGTTGCCGACCCGCACCGGGCCCATGCCGCGATAGCCGGGAAGGTGGGGGGCGATCCACTCGGTCAGCGAGGGCTCCAGGCCGACCCCGTAGACCGGCTGCACGTGCCCGCCCTTCGCCGAGTCGACCAGGTTGCGCAGGTAGACGAGGTAGTTCTCCAGGATGTCCACCGCGCCCAGCCGGTTCAGCGCCTGGACGACATAGTAGGCGTCGCGAAGCCAGCAGTAGCGGTAGTCCCAGTTCCGGCCGCTCTCGGCGTGCTCCGGCAGCGAGGTGGTCAGGGCCGCGACGATGGCCCCGGTCTCCTCGTAGGTGCACAGCTTCAGGGTGATGGCCGCGCGGATCACCACGTCCTGCCAGTCCAGCGGCACCGACAGCGTGCGGACCCAGCGCCGCCAGTAGTCGGTGGTCTCCTTGAGCATCTGGGAAGCGGCGACGGAGACGTCGCCCTCGAAGCTCTCGTCCGGCCCCAGGAACATGGTCAGCGGCTCTTCCAGGCGGAACAGCCGCTCGCACTCGATGTGCGAGACCGGCGCGTCGGTGGTCAGGCGGAAGGTCACCTCCCCGCCGACGTAGCGGATGTGGTTCGATCCCCGCGTGACCTCGACCGGCCGCTCGCCCCAGTTGGCCATCGGCCGCAGGCGCACGCGGATCCGCGGCGTGCCGGCCACCGGCCGCACCAGGCGCACGAAGGCGAGCGGCCGATAGATCCGGCCGGAGCGGTAGTAGCGGGGGCAGAAGTCGATGATCTCGACCACCCCGCCGTTGGCGTCCTCGATCTCGGTGGAGAGGATGGGCGTGTTGCGGACGTAGGTCTGGCGGACCGTGCGGGCGCCCTCGACATCGATGCTCCACATCCCCTGGGCCTCTTCGGCGGCCGGATCGGCGTCCTTCAGCAGGGCGCAGAAGAAGGGATCCCCGTCGACCCGTGGCGCGCAGCTCCAGACGAAGCGACCGCCCCTGTCGATCAGGGCGCTCGCCATGCAGTTGCCGATCGGGAACAGGTCGAGGCTCTGGGCCATTCGGCGCACACTCAAGCTAGTTGGATCGAGGCCGCCCCCGGCCCGTCATTCGCGCGATGGGCGCAAAACGCAAGGCCGGAGCGTTCGATCCGGATTGCATGGGAAGGCCGGCCCGTTCAATAGAGCCCCTCGCCAGATTGGAGGGACGGATGATCCGCGCTCGCAGGGCCCGCATCGTCGCTACCTTGGGACCCGCCAGCCGCGACCCGGCCAAGGTCGTGCAGCTGGCCCGCGCCGGCGCCGACGTCTTCCGCGTCAATTTCAGTCACGGGACCCACGAGGACCACGGCCAGACCATCGCCGCCGTGCGGGCCGCCGAGGCCAAGGTCGGCCGCCATTTGGCCGTGCTCGCCGACCTGCAGGGCCCCAAGCTCAGACTGGGCGCCTTCGCCGACAAGGCGGTGGCCCTGAAGCAGGGCCAGCGGTTCCGGCTCGACATGTCCAAGGAGCCCGGCGACGCCAACCGCGTGGGCGTGCCGCACAAGGAGGTGTTCCAGGCGCTGAAGGAGGGGGCGATGATCCTCCTCGACGATGGCAAGGTGAAGCTGAAGGTGCTCGAGCACGGGCGCGACTTCGCCGAGACCCGGGTGATCGCCGGCCACGGCCTGTCCAACAACAAGGGGCTGAACCTGCCGGGTCTGGCGATCCCGATCCCGGCGCTCACCGACAAGGACCGCCAGGACGTGGTCTTCGCCCTCGACCAGGGGGTGGATTGGGTGGCCCTGTCGTTCGTGCAGCGCGCCTCAGACATGGCCGAGCTGCGCCGGATCACCAACGGCCGGGCCGGCGTGCTGGCGAAGATCGAGAAGCCCGCCGCGCTGACCGCTCTCGACGAG
Organism: Phenylobacterium sp.; assembly: GCF_036263695.1. Lineage (GTDB taxonomy): Bacteria > Pseudomonadota > Alphaproteobacteria > Caulobacterales > Caulobacteraceae > Phenylobacterium. Next base: position 1,164 of record NZ_DATAGM010000174.1, on the reverse strand, counting down.
ATCCTCGACCTCTGCGAGGCGGTGATGATCGCCCGTGGCGATCTCGGCGTGGAGCTGGCGCCCGAGGAGGTGCCGGTCGCGCAGAAGGAGCTGATCCGCGCCGCCCGCCGCCGCGGCCTGCCGGTGATCGTCGCGACCCAGATGCTGGAGTCGATGACCGCCTCGCCGACCCCGACCCGGGCCGAGGCCTCGGACGTCGCCGGTGCGGTCTACGAGGGCGCCGACGCCCTGATGCTGTCCGCCGAGACCGCCGCCGGGATGTTCCCCCAGGAGGCGGTGGAGATGATGGACAAGATCATCTGCCGGGTGGAGCGCGACCCGCGCTGGCCCGAGCTGATGGCCGCCGAATACCCAGTGCGCGACGCCGACGCCGACGCCCTGGTGGCCGCCGCGCGACGGGCCGCGGAGGCGGCGTCGATCTCCTGCCTGGTGGCCTTCACCACCACCGGCCAGACGGCCCTGCGGCTGGCTCGCGAGCGGCCGCTGCAGCCTTCCATCGCCCTGACGCCGCATGTGAACACGGCCCGCCGGCTGGCGCTGGTCTGGGGCGTGGAGTCCAAGGTGGTGCCGCAGATCGACGATCCGGAGGCCCTGGCCCGCACCGCCGTCGAGCAGGCGATGGCCATGAAGCTCGCCCCGCCTGGGCGCCGCATCCTGATCCTGGCGGGCCTGCCGATGGGCTCTCCCGGCGCCGCCAACATCATGCGCATCGCCCATACCCCGAGGCGGTGAGCCGCCTCGCGCGTTGTGTCGCCTGCATGATCGAGACCTACGCCAGCAGGACAGCCGCGGCCGAGGCGGCGGCGGCCGCCATCGAGCGCGGCCTGTCAGACGGGCTGAAGCAGCGCGCCCGCGCGACCTTCGTTGGCACGGGCGGCAGTTCCCCGGCCCCGGTCTACAAGCGGCTCGGCCAGGCGGGCGTGGACTGGGCGCGGGTGGTGGTCACGCTGAGCGACGAGCGGCTCGTCCCGCCCGCCTCCGAGCACTCCAACCAGCGCCTGGTGCGCGAGCACCTGATGCTCGGCGAGCCCGCCAAGGCGCACCTCGTGCCGCTGTGGGCGGACACCGCCGATCCCGAGGTCGCAGCGCGCGCCGCCGAGCCGGCGCTGAAGGGCATGGCGCCGTTCGACGCGGTGCTGCTGGGGATGGGCGACGACGGCCACA
>NZ_DATAGM010000173.1:0-2845 GCF_036263695.1 Phenylobacterium sp. | reverse complement strand
GATTCCTTCGCGGGCAAGACCATCTCCCGCGACCTGCGCGAGGTCGAGGTGGTCGGCAAGCCCATCTACCGCCCGCGCGCCGAGCTCTACGAGCTGAACCTGGAGTGGGACGTCACGCCCGCCCTCACGGTGACCTCGTTGACCAGCTACAACGAGAACGAGACCTACTCCCGGGGCGACTCCACCGGCGGCTATTCGTCGGTCACCTTCCCCAACTCGGCGCTGGCGCCGACGGGCGTGCTGAACGATCCGCAGTTCGGCCTCACCGACCGCCTGCAGAGCGAGTCCGGCGGCCGCAGCCACAGCGAGCAGTGGACCCAGGAGCTGCGGCTGCAGTCCAACTTCGACGGGCCGCTCAACTTCAACGTCGGCGGCATCTTCCTGGACTACGAGATCGAGACCATCACCTATGTGGCGACCAACGCGGCCACGGCGGCGGTGCGGGTGGTCCAGCCGCTGGCCTATGTGGACCCGCTGCGCGAGCCTGACTTCACCGGGCACAACTATTTCATCAGCCTCACCGAGTACCAGCTGAGCTCAAAGGCGGCCTTCGGCGAGGTCTACTGGCAGGCCACCGACGACCTGCGGGTGACGCTCGGCCTGCGCTACACCGACGATGAGAAGTGGACCCGGGGCAGCGGCTCGACCCTGTTCGCCGCCGGCCGCGGCCCGATCTGGACCCCGGCCCAGGAGGTGCAGTTCCAGGAGACCACCGGCCGCCTGAACGTCGACTGGTCGCCGGACCTGGGCTTCACCGACGACACCCTGATCTACGCGTCCTATTCAAAGGGCTACAAAGGCGGCGGCTTCAACCCGCCCGGCGTGGTGGCGCTGGGCCTCAATCCGAGCTTCGACCCGGAGTTCGTCAACGCTATCGAGGTGGGCGCCAAGAACACCCTGCTGGACGGGGCCCTGCTGCTCAACCTGACGGCCTTCACCTACGACTACGAGGGCTACCAGATCGGCCGCAGCGTCAATCGATCGGTCTACAACGAGAACATCGACGCCGCGATCTGGGGCCTTGAGCTGGAGACCGTCTGGCGGCCCATCGAGCCGCTGCGGCTCAACGCCAACATCGGCTACCTGCAGACCGAGATCCAGGAAGGCCTGGTGGTGGACACCCACAACCGGACCCTCGGCGACCCGGCCTACGTCTACGCCAACGCCACCAGCGGAGGCTGCGTGCTGCTCGCCTCCGGCGTGGCGCAGATCCTCTCCACCCCCGCGGGCGTCGCCACCCTGACCAACAGCGCCTGCTCGGGCCCGACGGCGATCACCAACGGCCTGATCGCCCGCGGCGTGCCGGGGGCCCAGGCCGCGGCCCTGTCGGCTGCGGCGCACAACTTCGGCCCCAACGTCTCCCGCTATTCCAGCGGGGCCGGCGAGGGGCTGATCCAGGACCTGTCCGGCAACGAGCTGCCCAACGCCCCCGAATGGACCGTCTCGCTCGGCGCCCAGTACGAGTGGCAGTTTGGGACGGACTGGAGCGCGACGCTGCGCGGCGACTACTATTGGCAGGCCGAAAGCCAGATGCGGTACAACAACGCGTTCTTCGACCGCATCGAGGCCTGGCAGAACGTCAACGCCAGCCTGACGTTCGAGAACGCCGACCTGGGCCTCACCATCCAGGCCTACGTCCGCAACCTGCTCGACGAGGACACCATCGTCGGCTTCGACATCGCCGACGAGAACCTCGGCGCGACCCGCAACATCTTCCTGCTCGATCCGCGGCTCTACGGGGTGGCGGTGACCAAGCGGTTCTGAGTTTCAGGGCCGCCGGCGGATCACTCCCCTTTCGCCGGGCAAGCGGCTCCACCTTGAGGCGGCGCGGGTCTCCCGCGCCGCCTTTTCCTTTAGCGCCGCAGGAACAGGCCCTCGAGGCCGAGGATCACGTCGTCCATCAGCTCCGGACCGCCGGCGCCGCTGAGCGTGAGGGAGGCCGCCCCGTGGGCGGCGGCCCAGACCGCCAGGGCGATCTTGTCCGCGGGGGTGGAGGCGCGCGACAGGACCGGAGAGCCCTCCACGAAGACTTGGATGGTTTGCAGCGCCAGGGCGCGGGCGGCGCTGACCTGCGGGGCGTGGGCGATAGCCGGGTCGAACATCAGGCCGTACAGCGCCGGCCGGTCCTGAGCGAAGCCGAAATAGGCCAGCGCCCAGGCGCGGACCCGACCGCCCTCGGCCGCCTCGCCGCCGGCCCGTTCCACACGGCGGCGCAGCTCCTCGAAGCCGGCCGCGGCGAGCTCGGCCAGCAGCGCGCCCTTGCCGTCGAAGTGGTGATAGAGGGAGCCGGCGGTGATGCCGGCCCGCGCCGCGAGGTCGCGCAGGTTCAGCGCCTGCAGCCCCTCGTGCTCGAGGATGTCCAGCGCCTCGTCGAGGAGGCGCGCACGGACGTTGCCGATCTGGTAGGCGCCTCGTCGCGGCGCGGCCTTGTCAGGGCTTTCCATCCACCCTCGATCCGCGTGCGACATCGGCGGCCTCAGTTCCGCGTCGGAATGACCACCGGCAGCGTCTCATATCCTTTCACGAAAACCGAGTGGGTTCTCATCGGCTCGCCGACCACCTCGACCCGCGGGAAGCGCTTGAGGATCTCCTCCCAGATGATGGTCAGCTGCAGCTCGGCCAGCCGGTTGCCCACGCAGCGGTGGATGCCGAAGCCGAACGACAGGTGGTTCCGCGGCCGAGGCCGGTCGATGATGTAGCTCTCCGGGTCGTCGATCTGGGTCTCGTCGCGGTTGCCCGAGACGTACCACATCACCACCCGGTCGCCCTCGCGGATGGTCTTGCCGCCCATGTCGAAGTCGCGCGTGGCGGTGCGGGCCATGTGCGCCAGCGGCGTCTGCCAGCG
>NZ_DATAGM010000172.1:0-7185 GCF_036263695.1 Phenylobacterium sp. | reverse complement strand
TGCGCCGCCGAAAGCAGCCGCTCCCACGTCTTCGGCGGCACCAGATGCTGCAGGCTGCGGCCGGCCGGCAGCATCCCTAGGCGCGCGGCCAGGACGCTCGACTCGGCTTCGGACGCGCCATCCATCGGCATTTCGAACCAGAGGTCGTCGGCACGGGCCAGGCCCTGGCTCAGCGCCGCCGGCCGCCAGTCGAGTCCGGCCGGGAGGACGTGCACCGAGCCGAACAGCACCATTTCGGAATCCGCGTCCCGGACGATCCAGACCGGCGGCTTGGCCCAGGCCGGTCCGGCCGCGACCGTCAGCAGCGCCGCGGCGATGACAACTCTCCACATGCGGCCGAGCTTAGGGACGGTGCGTCCGCTTCGCCAGAGGCGCGGAACGGGCGGGCGCGCCCGGCAGTTCGGTCGGATAGGAGGCCTTGATGAGAGAGCAGGACGAACGCGGGCCCGGCGGCACACCTAAGCCGCCAGCGCCAGGCGGTGGGACCGCGAAGGGAACCGGCTACGGCGCCGGCGGACTGGGCGGAGGCGCGGACCGGGCCGAAGGCGGCGAGATCACAGCTCACGACGCGCCGGGCGTGACGCCGGCGGGCGAGAAGACCCGCAGCTTCGGCCCCGACACCCAAGATCCGGGGGACGCCGTCGACAACCCGGAAGACCAGCAGGCGGCGCGGGAATAACCCGCCCTTAGCGCTGGCACCTCGGGCAGTAGAAGGTGGAGCGCCCGGCCTGCACCTGCCGGGCGATGACGCCGTCGCAGCCCTCGTTCGGGCAGGGCCGGCCCTGGCGGTCGTAGACCCGGAAGCTGTGCTGGAAATAGCCGAGAGCCCCATCGGCGGCGGCGTAGTCGCTGATGGAGGAGCCGCCGGCCGCGATCGCCGCCTCCAGCACTTCGCGGACGGCGACCACCAGCCGCTCCAACCTCGCCCGCGAGATCCGTCCCGCCGGACGGAAGGGGGAGATCCGCGCCCGGTGCAGCGCCTCGCAGACATAGATGTTGCCGAGGCCGGCGACGATCTTCTGGTCGAGCAGCAGGGTTTTGGGCCCTTGGCGACGGCCCTCGAAGGCGTGGGCCAGGCGGGCGGCGTCGAAGCCGCCCGACAGCGGCTCGGGGCCGAGGCCGGCGAACCAGGGGTGCAGGTCCATCAGGGACGTCTCGACCAGCGCCATGTAGCCGAACCGGCGCGGGTCGTAATAGGTGACGCGGGCGCCCGCCTCGGTCTCAAACACGACGTGAGCGTGCTTGGGATCGGGGTCGGCGGCGTAGTGGAACTCGCCGGGCCGCACGGCGCCCTCCGGCCGGGCGATCTCGAACCGGCCGGTCATCCCCAGATGCATGATCAGCGTCTCGCCGACGCTCAGCGGCGCCAGCAGATACTTGGCCCGGCGATCCAGCCGCAGGATCCGGGCGCCGGTCAGCCGCTGGACGAAGCCCTCCGGGAGCGGGAAGCGCAGGTCGGGCCGCCGGGCCTCGACCCGGCCGAGCCGCGCGCCGGAGAGCACCGGCTCCAGGCCCCGGCGGACGGTCTCGACCTCTGGCAGCTCGGGCATGCCGCCGGCTTGGCACGGGCGCGGGCCGGTCCGCAAGCGAGGCCGGCTGAACGGCGCCTGAACGGACGGCTCGAAACGCGTTCAGGCTCGGCACGCTAAGTCCCGTCGGAGTGAACCGTCAGGAGGGACAGACATGCTCACCACCAATTCCAAGCGCATGGGCTTCGCCGCCGCCGCCGTGGCGGCCGCCGGCATGCTGGCCGCCAGCGTGCCCAGCGCCGCCAGCGCCCAAGGGATCAGCGGCGTGACCCGCTGCGCCGCGCCCGGCGGCAAGCAGGAAGCCGGAGCCGTGATCGGCGCCCTGGTCGGCGGCGTGGTCGGCAACAAGGTCGGGGGCAACAAGCCCGCCGCCGAGACCGTGGCCGGGGCCCTCGTCGGCGCCGCGGCCGGTTCGGCCATCGGCTGCCAGATGCAGCACAACCGCGCCCGCAGCTACGGCTACCAGCGCTACGACCGGTACGATCGCTACGACCGCTACGACCGCTACGACCGCTACGATCGCCGGCGGTAGTCGCCGGTCGCTGGCGCCCGCGCCCGCGGGCGTCTAAGACCTCAGCCGATGAGTGAAAGCGCCACCTTCGGCTATCGCGACGTGGACCCTGAGGAGAAGCCCCGCCTGGTGCGCGGGGTCTTCGACAGCGTGGCCCGCCGCTACGACCTGATGAACGACCTGATGAGCGCGGGCGTCCACCGGCTCTGGAAAGACGCCATGGCCGCCCGCCTCAACCCTCAGCCGGGGGAGCGGATCGTCGACTGCGCCGGCGGCACCGGCGACATGGCCCGCCGGTACGCGGGGCTCGCCCGCCGGGCGCAGGAACGCCGGGGCGGCGCCGACGCCGAAGTCCTGGTGGTCGACTACAACGGCGAGATGATCGCGGCGGGGCGCGAGAAGGGGTTTCCGCCCGAGGTCGTCTGGGCCGTTGGCGACGCGCAGCGCCTGCCGCTGCCGGACGCCAGCGCCGACGCCTACTCCATCGCCTTCGGGATCCGCAACGTCACCGACGTGGCGGCCGCCCTGCGCGGGGCGCGGCGGGTGCTGAAGCCCGGCGGGCGGTTCCTGTGCCTGGAGTTCTCGCGGCCGATCACCGAGGCGCTGCAGAGAGCCTACGACGCCTACTCCTTCAAGGTGATCCCCGCCGTCGGCGAGAAGGTCACCGGCGATCGGGAGGCCTACCAGTACCTGGTGGAGAGCATCCGCCGCTTCCCCGACCAGCGCCGGTTCGCGGCGATGATCGGCGAGGCCGGCTTCTCCCGCGTGGGCTACACCAACTTCACCGGCGGCGTCGCCGCCCTGCACCACGGCTGGGCGGTCTGACGCCATGAGCGGGCCCGCCGCGTTCGCCCGTCTGATTGGCGCGGCCTGGATGCTGGTGCGCAACGACGCCCTGCTGCCGCGCGAGTTCGACCACCTCTACGCCGGCGGGGTCCGAACACTCGCCAACGTCACCCGCGTGGCGGCCGGTCCCGAGGCCAAGGTCGGTCGCCCCGGCGAGCGCCTGGCCCGAGCGCTGGAGCGGCTGGGGCCGGTGGCGATCAAGCTGGGTCAGCTGCTGTCGACGCGGGCGGACATCTTCGGCGGCCAGTTCGCCGAGGACCTGTCGCGGCTGAAGGACCGGCTGGACCCCTTTCCCACTGAGGCCGCGCGCGCCGCCGTCGAGGCCGAGCTCGGCCGCCCCATCGACAGCCTCTACGCCACCTTTGGCGGGCCGGTGGCCGCCGCGTCCCTGGCGCAGGCGCACGAGGCGACCCTGCTGGACGGCCGACCGGTCGCCGTGAAGGTGCTGCGGCCAGGGATCGAGCGACGCATCGCCGAGGATTCCGAGGTGCTGGCGCTGGCCGCCCGGATCGTCGAACGCTGGAGCATCCCGGCGCGGCGGCTGGAGCCCCGCGCCCTGGCCGCCACGGTGATCCGTGCCACCGAGCTGGAGCTGGACCTTAGGCTCGAGGCCGCCGGCGCGGACCAGCTGGGCGAGGTGATGGCGCGGGACGCCTACATGCGGGCGCCCAAGGTGATGTGGGAGGGGGTCGGCAAGCGGGTGCTGACCCTGGAGTGGGCGCAGGGGCGGCCGCTCTCTGATCCCGCCGCCCTCGAGCAGCCGGGCCTCGACCGTAAGGCGCTGGCCGACAACCTGACGCGCGCTTTCCTGGCCCAGGCGCTGGACCACGGCGTCTTCCACGCCGACCTGCACGAGGGCAACCTGTTCGCCGCCCCGCCGGCCCAGATCACCGCCGTCGACTTCGGCATCATCGGCCGGCTGGGCCCGGCCGAGCGGCGCTACCTGGCCGAGATCCTGTGGGGCTTTCTGGACCGCGACTACGAGCGGGTCGCCCAGGTGCACTTCGACGCCGGCTATGTGCCCCGCACCCACGACGTGGCCCTGTTCGCCCAGGCCCTGCGGGCGGTCGGCGAGCCGGTGTTCGGCCGCGCCGCCAGCGAGGTCTCCATGAGCCGCGTGCTGACCCAGCTGTTCGAGATCACCGCCCTCTTCGACATGCGCCTGCGGCCCGAGCTCGTGCTGCTGCAGAAGACCATGATGACCGTCGAAGGCGTCGCCCGCCGCATCGACCCCGACCACGACATCTGGGCCGCCGCCGACCCCGTGGTCCGCCGCTGGATGGCCCGCGAGCTCTCGCCGCTGACCCAGGCCCGCCGCGTCGGGGAGGAGGCGCTCGCGACCCTGCAGGCCCTACGCCGCCGGCTGGAGACGGAGCCCGCCGGAACCACCGTCGCCGTTGTCGAACCGGCGACGCGACCGCGGTGGCCGTGGGTGCTGCTCGGCGCGGCGCTGGCGGGGACGGCGGCGTGGATCGCCGCGCTTCTCACTTAACGCGCCGCTCTCCCCCTCCATCATCGCCGGGCTTGTCCCGGCGACCCATCCGTGGCGGTAGGCCCGGCCTCTTCAGGATGGGTGGCCGGCATGAAGCTGAGGGTCGCGTTGCGCCGGCTGGCGAGGATGTAGACTGCCGTAACGCGGTCTCCATCCCAGCCCATACCTACCCCTCGCGGTCGCCGCGCCCGCCTGCGCTGGCGGAGCGCCGCGCTTCCCGGTCTTTCTGTTCTTGCCAGTAGGCCGCGCCCTCGTCGGGCTTGAAGAGGGTGCGGGGGGCGCCGTCGCGGGTCTTCACGGCGAAGACGTTGGCCTTGGGGTCGTAGATCAGCACGTCGCCGTTGGCGCGGGTCAGGGTCTGCGCACCGGCCGGCGGGTCGCCGACGAAGGCGTGGGCGGTCTTCACGAACTCGTCGAGGCTATCGGCGCCGAAGGCCTCGCCGTTGCGCTCGAAGGCGCGGCGGGCGTTCTCCTCGGCGCTCCGCTCACGGCTCGCCGACCACATGGGCTTGCCGTCCACCTGCGGGACCGGATCGTCCCGGCGGTCCTCGCGACGGCTCTCCGTCCGATCCCTCGCCGGCTCGGCCTCCGCGCTCGCCAGCCGCTGCGACTCGCGCGGTTCTGTCTTGGCCACCGCAGACGGGCCGTTGTCGCACGCCGCAACCACCAGCAGCACCGCGCCCGAAGCGAGCGCCTTACTCCACGCCACCATCTTCGCCTCCATCACCTGTTATGGTTGTTGAGAACGAATAAAGAACAGATGCGACGGTTTGTCCAGCGGCCTCGCTTGGCTTAAGGGAAGGGCCGGTCCAACGGGCGTGAGGCCAAAGCCTTGAAGCGGGTTCTGCTGATCGTCGGCGGCGGCATCGCGGCCTACAAGGCGCTGGAGCTGGCGAGGCTCCTGCGCAAGGCTGGGATCGAGGTCCGGCCCATCCTCACCAAGGCCGGGGCCCAGTTCGTGACGCCCCTGTCGCTGTCGGCGATCTGCGAGGACAAGGTCTATTCCGACCTCTTCTCGCTGACCGACGAGGCGGAGATGGGCCACATCGAGCTCTCCCGCTCCGCCGACCTGATCGTCGTCGCCCCCGCCACCGCCGACCTGATGGGCAAGGCGGCGAACGGCCTGGCGGACGACCTGGCTTCCACCACGCTCCTGGCGACCGACACGGCGGTGCTGATGGCCCCGGCCATGAACGTGCGGATGTGGACCCATCCGGCCACCCAGCGGAACCTGGCCACGCTGAAGGCCGACGGCGTCAGCTTCGTGGGGCCGGACGAGGGCGCCATGGCCTGCGGCGAGTTCGGCGAGGGTCGCCTGGCCGAGCCTGCGGCCATCTTCGAGGCCATACAGGGCATGCTGGCGGGCGACGTCGGCCGGCCGCTCGCCGGCCGACGGGCCATCGTCACCGCGGGGCCGACGGTGGAGCCGATCGACCCGGTGCGGTTCCTCTCCAACCATTCCAGCGGCCGGCAGGGCTACGCCATCGCCGAGGCGCTGGGCCGCCTCGGCGCCGAGGTGATCCTGGTCTCCGGGCCGACGGCGCTGCCGGCGCCGCCCGGCGTGAAGCGGGTGGACGTGCAGACCGCCCGGGACATGCTGGCCGCCTGCGAGGCCGCCCTGCCGGCCGACATCGCGGTCTGCGTGGCCGCCGTCGCAGACTGGCGTCCGGACGGGACCGGCCTTTCGAAGATCAAGAAGGGCGCAGGCCCGGCTCCGCCGCTGACGCTTGTTGAGAACCCGGACATCCTGGCGACCCTGTCCAGGAGCGACCGGCGCCCGCGCCTCGTTGTCGGCTTCGCGGCCGAGACCAACGACGTGGAGACCTACGCCCAGGCCAAGCTCGCGAAGAAGGGCTGCGACTGGATCGTCGCCAACGACGTCAGCCAGCCGGGGGTGATGGGGGGGACCGAGAACACCGTCTCCATCGTCAGGGCCCAAGGAATCGAGCGCTGGGAGAAGGCCCCCAAGGATGAGGTGGCCCTCAGGCTCGCCCGACGCATCGCCGAGGAGCTGACGTGAACCCACGCGTGCCGATCATCCGCCTGCCGCACGGCGAGGGCCTGCCGCTGCCAGCCTATGAGACGGCGCTGGCCGCCGGCATGGACCTGCGCGCAGCGGTCGAAGAGAGCGCGCCGATCGTGCTGCAGCCGGGGGAGCGATTCCCGGTCCCGACGGGCCTGGCCTTCGCCCTGCCCCCCGGCTTCGAGGGCCAGGTGCGGCCCCGATCGGGCCTGGCCGCCCGCCAGGGGGTGACCTGCCTGAACACGCCCGGCACCGTCGACGCCGACTACCGCGGCGAGGTGAAGGTGATCCTGATCAACCTCGGCCAGGAGCCGGTCACCATCCGCCGCGGCGACCGCATCGCCCAGCTGGTGATCGCCCCCGTCGTTCAGGCCGAGTGGGCGGAGGTCGAGACCCTCGACGAGACCGCCCGCGGGGCGGGAGGATTTGGTTCGACGGGCGTGGGCTAGCCCTCGGGCGGCGCCTCGAACCCGCGCACCTGTTCCTCCAGCGCCTGGGCCACGCCCAGGGTCTTGGAGTCCGCGCCGTACGGCTCGATCAGCTGCACGCCCACGGGCAGGCCGCTGCGGGTGCGGCCCGCGGGGACCGCCGTCGCCGGCAGGTGGCAGGCGGTGGCCAGGGCGATCCAACCCAGCATGGTCGTGTAGGGGTGTTCCTTGCCGTCCGAAGCCTTCAGCTTGCGGGCGTCGAAAGGCCGCCGGTCGTGCTTGAACGCGGCCACCGGCGCGATCGGAGCCATCAGCACGTCGAACCGGCGGAACAGCTCGCCGGTCTCCTGCCGCAG
>NZ_DATAGM010000171.1:0-1653 GCF_036263695.1 Phenylobacterium sp. | reverse complement strand
ACGCCATCGCCGGTCTGGCCTCGGACGTAATCCCGTTCCGCGGCTGGGTGCGCAAGATCACCGGCGCCGAGAGGCACGACAAGACGATCCAGCAGTCCATCGCCGCCGGCGCCGTCCGCCGCGCCTACCTCAAGGGCCTAGGCGAGGCGCGCGGGTGCGACCCCCCGGGGACGCCGATGCACAATCCGATGGAAAATGCGCCGGTGGTGGCCGAGGACACGACGACGGAACCCCTCGCCACGGCCGTAGCGACGTCCGGGCCGGCGCCAACCACCACGGCTGTCGCGACCACGACCGCACTGGCGACCGCGTCTGACACGATCCCGATTCAGAAGATCGAGATCAATCAGGCCTTCAGTCCGGCTCGCTGACGGCCGGCGAAGTCCCGCCGGAAGGCGTCCAGCCGGCTCTCAGTAATCGCTTGCCGCAGGGCCGCCATCAGGCCCTCGAAGAAGGCGACGTTGTGCCAGGACAGCAGCACCTGGGCGAGGATCTCGTCGGATTTCACGAGGTGGTGCAGGTAGGCCTTGGAATAGCCTGAGGACGCCGGACAGGGGCTGCCCTCATCCAGCGGCGCCTCGTCGTCGGCGAAGCGGGCGTTCTTCAGGTTGATCGGCCCTTCCCAGGTCCAGGCCTGGCCATGCCGCCCGGAGCGGGTCGGCAACACGCAGTCAAACATGTCGACGCCGCGGGCCACCGCCTCGACGAGGTCGATGGGCTTGCCGACGCCCATCAGGTAGCGCGGCCGCTCCTCGGGCAGCATGGCGGGGGCGAAGTCCAGCACCCCGCACATCGCCTCGTGCCCCTCCCCGACCGCCAGCCCGCCAATCGCGTAGCCGTCGAACCCGATGTCGACCAGCCGCTCGGCGCTCTCGCGGCGCAGCGGCTCGTACACCGAGCCCTGCTGGATCCCGAACAGCGCCTGCCGCTCGCGCGCGCCGAACGCGGCCTTGCAGCGCTGCGCCCAGCGCGCCGACAGACGCATGCCCTCGGCGGCGCGCGCCTCGTCCGCGGGCCAGGCGACGCATTCGTCGAGCTGCATGACGATGTCCGAGCCCAGGAGGTCGGCCTGGATTTCGATCGACCGCTCGGGCGAGAGCACGTGGCGCGAGCCGTCCAGGTGGCTCTGGAAGGTGACCGCCTCCTCCTTCACCTTCGAGATCTTCGACAGGCTCATCACCTGGAAGCCGCCGGAATCGGTCAGGATCGGCCCGTCCCAGCGCATGAACCTATGAAGCCCACCCAGACGCGCGACCCGCTCGGCCGTCGGCCGCAGCATCAGGTGGTAGGTGTTGCCGAGCAGGATGTCGGCGCCCGCCTCGCGGACCTGGTCCACTGTCATCGCCTTGACCGTGCCGGCGGTGCCCACCGGCATGAAGGCCGGCGTGCGGATTTCGCCGCGCGGCGTGGCGATCACCCCAGTGCGGGCCCGGCCGTCGCGGGCGTCGATGCGGAACGGGAAGGCCGCCATCAGGCCGCCCGCCACAACAGGCTGGCGTCGCCGTAGGAATAGAAGCGGTAGCCGTGGTCCACGGCGTGGGCGTAGGCCGCCCGCATCCGCTCCAGGCCCGCGAACGCGCTGACCAGCATGAACAGGGTCGACTTCGGCAGGTGGAAGTTGGTCATCAGCCCGTCGGCGACGCGAAAGCGGTA
>NZ_DATAGM010000170.1:0-7377 GCF_036263695.1 Phenylobacterium sp. | reverse complement strand
CGCATTTCTGGGTGGCCAGACCACTTGTCGACAATTGTACAGTTTGGCATGTCGGCGTTATCGTCGGGGCAGCCCGGAACCAACGGGCGCTCACAACAAGGCCGCACAAGCGGTCAGGGGAGGGATCTCACATGAAGACGCGCCTGAAGCCGTGCCTGCTCGCGGCGGCAAGCAGCCTGACGCTGGGAAGCGCCGCCTTGGCTCAAACCGCCTCGACCACCCTAGACGAGGTGATCGTGACGGCTCAGAAGCGGGAAGAGTCGATTCAGGACGTGCCGATCGCCGTCTCGGCCTTCTCCGAGTCCGCGCTTCAGGATCAGCGAATCGACGGGGGCTATAATCTACAGATCGCCGTGCCCAACCTCTCGTTCACACGGGGCGGGAACGGCACCCCTAACTTCCAGATCCGCGGCGTTGGCTACCAGCTCGTCTCCACCTCCGGAGACGCAGGCGTGCTGGTGCATGAGAACAATGCGCCTCTCGTGGTGAGCCGTATCGCGGACGCCGAGTTCTACGACATGGAAAGGCTGGAGGTGCTGCGCGGCCCGCAGGGCACGCTCTACGGCCGCAACGCCACAGGCGGCGTGGTCAATATCATCACCGCCAAACCTGTCCTTGGAGATTGGAACGGCTCGATCAGCGGCGAGCTCGGCAACTTCAACACTCGTCGCTCGAAAGGCCACGTGAACGTTCCGCTCGGCGAGCAGTTCGCGTTTCGGCTAGCCGGCGCCTACCTTCAACGGGACGGCTACACCGACAACATCGTCACGGGCAACGACATCGACAGCCGCGACTTGTGGTCCGTGCGCGCGACGCTCGCGTTCGAGCCGAATGAGCGGTTCCGCGCCTGGCTGATGTGGGAGCATTTCGACGAGGACGACTCGCGGAACTCCGGCGCCAAGACGCTCTGCATCAACGACCCGGGTCCCGCCCAGGTCGGCACGACTCCGGTGACCAACGCCGCGGCGCGCAACTTCCTGAGCCCCGGCTGCCAGAGGGGGACCATCTTCCAACCCGCCGCGCTCGGGAACCCGAACAGCGTCGCGACCTTCGGCGGCCTCTTCGCCACGCTGGCGGGCCTGACCACCGGCGACACCTTCGCCGGCACGTTCAATGATCCCGACCTGAGAAAAGTGTCCTTCTATGCGGACCCGACCTACCAGGCCGAGAACGACACCTGGATCGGCAATGCGGAGTTCGACGTCACCGAGGCGCTCACGCTTTCGTTCCTGGCGTCCTTCGTGACCGACACTTCATTCACGACCGGCGGCAGCCAGGAGGCGCTCACTCGCTTCAACGTCACGCCGGTGACCCCAGGCGGGGTCTACAACGACCCGCAGGGCGGGCCCGGTTCCGGCGTTCGCACCCTGAGCTACGCGGACAACAAGGCCGAGCAATGGACGACGGAGGTCCGGCTGCAGTCGGACTTCGACGGCGCCCTCAACTTCAACATCGGCGCCTTCCTGCTGGAGCTCGATCGGGAGAACGTGACCTTCGTCTCCACCAACGCCACGAACGCCTACCGCCAACTGGTGAACAATCCCGGCCTCGGCTTCTTCGACGCCACCCCAGGCATCCCCGTCTCCGGGCTCGGCCACAACTACTACTTCTCGTACAACCCCTACCGCCTGTCCTCGAGCGCCTACTTCGGCGAGGTCTATTGGCAGGCGCTTGAGACGGTGCGCGTCACAGCCGGCCTCCGGCGAACCAAGGACGTGAAGGACCGCGAGAACTTCCCGATCCTCCTGTTCCAGCCGAATGGTGCAGGCGGACCGGGTACCGGCGGTTGGGCGCCAGGAACGATCATCCCGCAGACGGTGGAGTTCGAGGAGACGACCGGTCGTTTCGTCGTGGATTGGCAGCCAGACCTCGGCTTCACCGACCACACCTTGATCTACGCGTCCTACTCGCGCGGCTACAAGGCAGGGGGCTTCAACTCTCCCATCCTCAATGGAACGTCGCCGCCCTATGCGCCGGAAATCGTCAGCGCGTACGAGATCGGCACCAAGAACATCCTCCTGGACCAGGCGCTGCAGGTGAACCTCACCGCCTTCTACTACGACTACAAGGACTTCCAGTTCTCCCGGATCGACGGGCTCACCGCCAGCACCAGCAACGTCGACGTGGTCGTCAAAGGCGCCGAATTCGAGGGCCAGTGGCGGCCGACCGAAGCGCTGAGGCTCAACGCCAACGTCGGCTACCTTTCGACCGAGGTGCAGGAAGGCTCGTCGATCAACGCGTTCGACCGAACGCAGGGCGATCCGTCGCTGACCTACTTCAAGTCGATCAGCGCCGGCTGCGTCGTCTCGACGGCCGCGCTGGAGCGGCTGATCGCCGACATCAACGCCGGCCGTGTGCCCGCCACCGCCGTCTCGGGAGCCGGCGGCGTCTGCAACGGCGGCGGCGTCGCGGCCGCCTATGGCCTGAACCCCAAACCCGGCGTGGCGGTCAACCTGGCCGGCAAGGAGCTGCCCAACTCACCCCATTGGACCATGAGCCTCGGCGCCCAGTACACCTGGGACCTGGCCGACTGGCAGGTGGTGCTGCGCGGCGACTACTATCGCCAGACCAAGGCCTACGGTTCGATCTTCAACGGCGTCGATTTCGAGATCCCCGAGTGGGACAACGCCAACCTGAGCCTCATCCTGCGCCAACCCGCCTGGGGCGTCGAGGTGCAGCTCTACGCCAAGAACATCGCCGACGAGGACGTCGTCATCAACTACGACGTGGGCTCGGAGCAGCTCGGGCTGACGCGCGGCGTGCAGCTTCTCGAGCCGCGTCTGTTCGGCGTGGCGGTGACCAAGCGCTGGTGAGGAGAGCCGCCGGCCGCCCGCCCGGCGTTGCGCCAGGCGGGCGGTGCGGCGGATCACGGTCCCGCGGTCGGCGGGGTGTAGAACACCTGGGCGCCGGGGCCGAGCGGAAGGTCGAGGAGCACCCAACCCACCGTCATGCCGATGCCGACCACCATGAAGGCGAGGGCGTAGGGCAGCATCAGCGCCAGCAGCGAGCCGACGCCGACGGTCCCGTCCCAACGCCTGGCGAAGGCCAGGATCAGCGGGAAGTAGCTCATCAGCGGCGTCATGATGTTGGTGTAGCTGTCGCCCATCCGGTAGGCGGCGGTGGTCATCTCCGGGCTGACGCCCAGCAGCATGAACATCGGCACCACCACCGGCGAAAGCGCGCTCCACTTGGCCGAGGCCGAGCCGATGAACAGGTCCAGGAACGAGGACAGCAGCAGCACGCAGACCAGCAGCAGCGCCGGCGAGAGCGCCATGGCCTGCAGCGCCTCCGCGCCGTTGATCGCGATGATCGGTCCGATCCGCGACCAGTTGAACATCGCCACGAAGTGCGCCGCGAAGAACACGAACACGAGGTAGGGGGCCATGGTGCGCACCCCGTGCTGCATCATCTCCACGACGTCCCCCGCCGACTTCACGGTTCCCGTCGCCCGGCCGAACACCGCGCCGGTGAGCAGGAACAGCAGGAAGAAGCCGGCGATCAGCGAGGCGTAGAGCGGCTGAAGCCGCGCCGGCCCCTCCGCCTCCTCGTTGATCAGCGGCGTGTAGCCCGGCCAGAGCGCCAGGGCCGCGAACCCGAGCACCAGCAGCAGGGCGACGAGCCCGGCCCGGCGCAGCCCCTTGCGCTCGCCCACGGTGAGCTCGGCCTTCTCCAGGTCCGCGCGCAGCTCATCGTCCACGACGCCGCCCCAGGTCCCCAGCCGCGGCTCGACCAGGCGGTCCGTCACGAACCAGACGATGGGCGTGAACAGGAGGACGATGGCCAGGATGTAGTACCAGTTGCCCAGCGGATTCATCGTCCAGCTCGGCTGCACGATGCGCGCGGCCTCCTGGGTGAAGCCCAGCAACAGGACGTCGATCTGGCCCGGCATCACGTTGCCCGCGTACCCGCCGGACACTGCGGCGAACGCCGCCGCCAGGCCGGCCAGCGGGTGGCGGCCGGCGACCGCGAAGACGATGGCGGCCAGCGGGATGAAGACGACGTAGGCCGCATCCGAGGCGTGGTGCGAAACCATGCCGATGATCGCCACGATCGGCGTCAGCAACGAGTTGTGGGCGTTGCGAAGTGAGGCCCGGATCAGCGCGGAGAACAGGCCGGACCGCTCTGCGACCGCCGCCCCGATCATGATCGTCAGGACCAGGCCCAGCGGCGCAAAGCCGGCGAAGGTCCGGGGCATCTCGGAGAGCAGGCGCGCGATGTTCTCTTCTGAAAACAGGTTCGAGGCGCGGTAGGTCAGGACGCCGCCGGCCAGCTCTGCGTATTCCGGGGCCTCGTCGCCGCTGTAGGCCAGCGAGGCCTGCCAGCCGAGGCTCGAGCCCAGCCAGGAGATCAGCATCAGGGCGAGGATCAGATAGATGAAGATGATCGTGGGGTCCGGCAGCAGGTTGCCCGCCCGCTCGACGAAGCCCAAGAAACCGCGCTGGGGGCGCGACGGGGTCTGATCGGTCATCTCTTTGATCACTGCTCCGGGTCGGCGACCGCGCGCCTCCGCTCACCTGTATCGGTGAAGCCTCGCCGTCTAGGCAACTCCCGCGAGCCGCCTCCCCTATCCGTCCGCTGCGGCCTCGATGGCCTCGATCTGCGCGTCCGAGAGGCCGAAGTGGTGGCCGATCTCGTGAACCAGGACGTGGGTGATCAGCTCCTCCAGCGTCACCTCGCCGTTCTCCGCCCACTCGTCGAGGATCGGCCGGCGATAGAGGAAGACCAGGCTGGCCTGGGGCGTGGGGTCGAACACCGAGCGCTGCGAGAGATCGACGCCCTGGTAGAGTCCGGTCAGCTCGAAGGCGTCCTCGATGCCGAGCTCCGCCAGCACGTCCGGCTCGGCGAAGTCCTGCACCCGGAAGATCACCTCGCCGGTCATCTTGCGGAAAGCTTCGGGCAGGGACGCGAAGGCCGCCTGCGCCAGCCTCGCGAAATCGTCCAGGGAGGGGGCGCGCCCTATCGTCTCACTCATCCGGCACGATGATGTGGGGATTCTCCGGCAGGCGGGTCTCGAAGAGGCCGATGTCGAGGCCCTGCTGCGGCTTCACCGGCCGCAGGGGCTGGCGGGTCAGGGCGCGCAGCGCGTCACGGTCCAGGTCCTGGGCCTTGCGCCGGGCGAGCCGGGCCTGCGGGCCGTCGAGAGGCTGGTCGGCCGCGGCTGGGCGCCAGTAGCTTACCGACAGGCGCCAGACGGTGCGCGGGGCCGGCGGCGGCTCGGGCCAGCGCTTGCCATCCTTGTAGGCCGGCCGCACGGGTTTGGGAGCCCGCTTCTCGTCGGGCGCCACCACCTCCACGATACGCAGCCAGCGGTCCTCGGGCGGCGGACTAAACACCCGCCCAGGCCGGTCGTCCTCCACCTTGCCCGCATAGGCGTCCAGCGCCGCCTCTCGGGTGGAGAAGCCCGGGCCGACCAGCTGGGTTTCGAACACCGCCTGGCCTTTCAGGATCTTGGCCGCCTCGCGCTCGCGGGCGGCTCTCCCGCGAGGGGCGGCCATGGCGGCGTCGGCGTTGTCTGCGACGGGATAGAGAATGAGGCTCACCGCGCCATCATAGCGCCATGGAGCGCGATGGCGGAGCGGCCTATCTTCGCAACCAACTGATTCGCTTCCTTTCGGCCCGGCGAAGGCCGAGAAAGACCCGATGAGCGCGCCCGAACTGATCCTGGCGGCTTCGGCCGGCGCGGTCTCGCTGGCCATTTGCGCGATCCTGTGGGCGCTGGCCCAGCGGGGCCAGGCCAACGAGCGGGTCAAGGCCCTGCGCGCCGAGCTCACCGCCCTCGAGGCCCGCGCCGAAGCCGCCATGGCCTCGGCCGAGGCGTTCGATTCCGCCCTGCTCGCCGTCGAGGACGGCAAGGCCATGCTGGCTTCCGGCGAGGAGAGCTTCGCCGCCTGCGGGGCGGCCCTCGGCATCCAGGCCCCGGACGCCCAGGCGCTCGTCGGCGCCCTGATGCGCGCCGATCCCGACCACGCGCGGCGCCTGCGGGCCCTGTTCGAGCGGGGCGAGCCCTGCGCCTTCGAGGTCCGCGGCGTGCGCGGGGTGGTCTCGGTGGAAGGGCGCGCGGCCGGGGCCCTGGCCTGGCTGCGCCTCTCGGCCGTGCTGGGCGAGGAGGCGGGCCTGCCGACCGCCCCCCGCTTCGCCGCCTTCCTCGACGCCAAGCCCGGTCCAGCCTGGATCGCCGCCGCCGACGGCTCCCCGGTCTGGGCCAACCGCGCGTGGCTGCAGGCGGTGGACGCGGCCAGTCTGACGGAGGCGCAGGCCCGCCGCGCCAGCTTCGACAAGGGCGCCGACGCCCTGGCCAGCGAGGCCGCCAACCTCGGCCAGCGCCGCGAGACCGTCCGCTGGGTCACCGTCGCCGGCCGCCGGCGCGCCTTCCTGATCCTCGCCCAGCCGCTCGAAGGCGGCGGCGTCGGCGTCTGGGCCGACGACGTCACCGAAGCCGAGGAGCTGAAGGAACAGCTCAAGCGCAGCGACGCGGCGCACGACGACACGCTGAACCACATCGCCGACGCGGTGGCGATCTTCAGCCACGGCAAGCGGCTGACCTTCCACAACACCGCCTTCGCGGAGCTGTGGGGGCTGGAGCCGGCCTGGCTGGCCGAACGCCCCAGCCATGGGGAGATCCTCGACCGCCTGCGCCAGCGCCGTCGGCTGCCCGAGACCGCCGACTACGCCAAGTGGAAGGCGGCCGAGCTCGACCGCTACGAGGCGCTGGGCGCCGCGCCGGACGAGCTGTGGAGCCTGCCCGACGGGCGCACCCTGCGGGTCGTGCGCCAGCCCCACCCGATGGGAGGCATGCTGCTGTTGTTCAGCGACATCACCGGCGAGCTGAAGCTGAAGGCCCAGTACAACGCCCTGATCCAGGTCCAGCAGGCGACACTCGATAAGCTCAACGATGCGGTGGCGGTGTTCGGCTCGGACGGGCGGCTGCGTCTGCATAACGAGGCCTTCGAGCGGTTCTGGAACGTCACACCCCAGCAGCTGGACGCGGCAGGCGACTTCGAAGGCGTTGTGGAGCTGTGCGTCCCGCGCCTGCACGACATGCAGTTCTGGCGCGAGCTGAAGGGCCGCGTCGCCGACCCCGACCCTTCCGCCCGCGCGCCGATGAGCGGCGAGGTGAAGACCTCGGACTCGCGGATCGTCTCGTACCAGTCGCGGCCGCTGCCGGACGGGGCCACCCTGATCGGCTTCACCGACATCACCGACGCGCGGCGGCTGGAGAGCGCGCTGGCCGCCCGCTCGGCCGCACTGGCCGAGGCCGAGCGGCTGAAGCGGGACTTCGTCGGCAACGTCAGCTACGAGCTGCGGACCCCGCTCACCACCATCATCGGCTACTCCGAGCTGCTGGAGCGGTCCGGCGAGAACCTGTCGGAGCGGGGC
>NZ_DATAGM010000169.1:0-21801 GCF_036263695.1 Phenylobacterium sp. | reverse complement strand
CGACGCAAGTCGGGATCCAGCCTGAGCTTGACCCCAGGGCTCCGTCGGGTTGAGCGGATGACGGCGCTAGGCCTTCCTGAGTTCGTCCGGCTTGTGCGCCGCCAGCGCGCCGGTCTTGTCGCTCTTCACGATGTACTCGGGATTGTCCTTGGACGCGGCCACCTTATGGCCCTTGATCTGGGTCGGGCTGGTCTGCTTGCGGACGACCTTGCCCTTGGTGGTCCCCTGGCTGTGGTCCCACTTCACCGCATCGCCCGCCTTGAACGTCTTTTCAGCCATCGCGCGCCTCCATCCGTCCGCGATCAAGAGGCGGCGGGAGCGCGGAGTTCCATGCTTGACCTGACGCGGTCCGCGGAGAACGCTTGGGCGTGCGTTCGACCGAACCCCACGACCGGACGGCTTCGGACGAGGCGACCCTCGCCTTCTACGACCGCGAAGCCGAGACCTATGCGGCCCGCCGGGAGGCCGGCTCCAGCCGCGCCCTCGCCGCCTTCCTCAGCCGCCTGGCGCCCTGCGCCCGCATCCTCGAGCTCGGCTGCGGCGGTGGGCAGGAGGCCGAGGCTATGATCGCGGCCGGGTTTGAGGTGACGCCGACCGACGGCTCCCCCGCCCTGGCCCGCATCGCGGAGGCTCGCCTTGGGCGGCCGGTGCAAGTCATGCGTTTCAACGAGCTGGACGCCCAGGCCGAGTACGACGGCGTCTGGGCCAGCGCCTGCCTGCTGCACGTGCCCGCCGCCGGCCTGCCGGATGTGCTTGGGCGCATTCACCGGGCGCTGAGGCCCGGCGGCGTCTTCCACGCGAGCTTCAAGGGCGGCGAAGGCGAGGGGCGCGATGACCTCGGCCGCTACTACAACTTCCCGCGCCGGGACGAGCTGGAAGCCGCCTATCGCGCGGCGGCGGCCTGGCGCGAACTCAAGATCTCCGAAGGCGCCGGCGGCGGCTATGACGGGGTCGAGCGGACCTGGTTCCTCGTCGCCGCAGTGAAGGGTGACAGGTAGGGCTCCGCCCAACCTGGTTCCCAGCGCCCTACTCCGCCGGCAGCACGTTCTCGCTGCGCTTGGCCAGCAGCTTATCGAACTCGCTCCAGACGCCGGCCTCGCCGTGCCATTGGCCGCGGGTCGCGGCCTTGGAGTATTCGGTGGAGCGGGCCTCGAAGAAGTTGGCGTGCTCGACGCCGGAGAGCATCGACTGCAGCCAGGGCAGCGGGTTCTCCTTGGCGCCGTAGACCTCCGGCAACTGCAGCTGGCGCAGGCGCCAGTCCGCGATGAAGCGGATGTAGCGCTTGATGTCGTCGGGGGTCATGCCCTCGATGTCGCCGGCCTCGAAGGCCAGGTCGATGAACTTGTCCTCCAGGCTCACCACCGTCTTGCAGCAGTCGATGATGTCGTCGGCGACCGCCTTGGTGACCACGCCGGTCTCGGCGTTGAAGGCGTGGAACAGCTTGATGACGCCCTCGCAGTGCAGGCTCTCGTCGCGCACGCTCCAGGAGACGATCTGGCCCATCCCCTTCATCTTGTTGTGGCGCGGGAAGTTCATCAGCATCGCGAAGGAGGCGAACAGCTGCAGCCCCTCGGTGAAGCCGCCGAACATGGCCAGCGTGCGGGCGATGTCGGCGTTCGAGTCGACGCCGAAGGTCTGCATGTAGTCGTGCTTGTCGCGCAGCGCCTGGTAGTCGAGGAAGGCGGTGAACTCGCTATCGGGCATGCCGATCGTCTCGAGCAGCAGCGCGTAGGCGGCGATGTGGATCGTCTCCATGTTGGAGAAGGCCGCCAGCATCATCTTCACCTCGGTGGGTTTGAAGACGCGGGCGTACCGCTCCATGTAGTTGTCGTTCACCTCGACGTCCGACTGGGTGAAGAAGCGGAAGATCTGGGTGAGCAGGTTGCGCTCGCGGTCGTTCAGCTTGGCCGCCCAGTCCTTGCAGTCCTCGCCCAGCGGCACCTCTTCGGGCATCCAGTGGACCTGCTGCTGCTTCTTCCAGAACTCGTAGGCCCACGGGTAGCGGAACGGCTTGTAAGCGTAGGAGGGGGTGAGCAGGCCCGGCAGGGCGCGGACGTTCGACTCGGACACGGCGGACTTCCCGTTCGGCAGGCGTTGGACGACGATCTCAGGACTTGAGGTTAACCACCACACGTTGACAACATCTAGCGCGAAGTTGCCGCACGCGCCCAACATGTTGTGAACAGATTGGGGATGAAAGCATGACGGACAGGATGCTGCTCTACAGCGCCAAGGGCTCGGGCGGGGTAGCCGTGGAGGCGGCCCTGACGCTGATCGGGGCGCCGCACGAGGTGACAGATTCCTACACCTTCAATCCCGCGACGCCCGAGAGCGGCGACAAGGTGCTGGTCGCCAACCCCATGCGGCAGGTGCCGGCGCTGGCGCTGCCGTCCGGGGAGGTGCTGACCGAGAGCGCGGCGATTCTGATCTGGCTCGCCGAGGCCCACCCTGAGGCGAACCTCGCGCCACGCCCCGGCGATCCGACTCGCGGCCAATTCCTGCGCTGGATGAGCTTCGTCTCCTCGGCGATCTACTCCCTCTATTGGGTGAAGGACGATCCCTCCCGGCTGGTCCCCGACCCGGCGGGCCATGCGGCGCTGGTGGAGCGCACGCTGGAGCGGATCGCCTGGTGCTGGGGCGTCATGGACGCCCAGGTCAGCCCCGGCCAGTACATCCTCGGCGACCAGCTCACGGTGCTGGACCTCTACGTGAACGTCGTCTCGCGCTTCCGGCCTCGCCGGATGCGGTTCTACAAGGAGGCGCCGAAAATGGCCGAGGCCGTGAAGCGGGTGGACGCCGACCCCCGGCTGGCGCCGCTCTGGGCGGAGCGGATGGCGTGAAGCTCTACACCTACCAGCGCAATTCGGCCGGGGAGCGGGTGCGGATCGCGCTCAATCTGAAGGGCCTGGCCTGCGACTATGTCTCGGTTCCGGCGCTTGCGCCGGGCGAATACGAGAAGGTCAATCCGCAGGGGCTGATGCCGGCGCCTGAAGTGGACGGGCGGATCATCGCCCAGTCGGCGGCCATCCTGGCCTTCCTCGAGGAAGGCTGGCCCACCCCGCCGCTGCTGCCGGCAGACCCCGTCACCCGCGCCCAGGCCCGCGCTTTTGCCGCCCACATCGCGGCCGAGATGCACGCCCTGACGGTGAACCGGGTGCGCAAATACCTGGCCGCGGACTTAGGGCTCGGCGAGGACGGCGCCGCCCGCTGGACCGTGCACTGGCTGAACCTCGGCTTCGCAGCCCTCGAGGCGGCGCTGGCCGCCCGGCCCGAACCCTGGCACTTCTGCTTCGGCGATACGCCCGGCTGGGCCGACCTGCACCTGATTCCGCAGCTGCGCAACGGCCGCCGCCTGGGCTGCGACCTCTCGGCCCATCCGCTGCTGCTGGAGGTCGAAGCCCGCTGCGTCGACCTGGCCCCCTTCCGCCTCGCCCGGCCGGAGCATCAGCCGGACTACGCGGGCGAGCCCTCCTAGATCGTCATCCCGGACGGACGCCAGGCCGATCCGGGACCGAGAATCACGTGCTCGCGGCTCTCCGCTTCGCTACGGCCGGGATGACGGTGGAGTTTACCGATCCGCGCCCGCCCGTCGCACGGCGTCGGGGTGGGCGAAGGTGTAGGTGATGTCGAAGGCGCGGGCGGCAAGCTCGGCGGGCGGCTGAAGCGGCTCGCCCGGGGCGTCGATGCCGACCAGGACGCCCCCTTCGACGCTCTCCGGCGCCTCTGGCTCGGCCGGCGACTGGGCCGCGGCCTCAAGGGCGAAGCCGATCGGGTCGTCCAACAGCAGCCCGATCAGGTCGGCCGGTTCAGGCGTGCGCTCGCCGGCCTGCGCGAACGCAGGGCCGGCGAAAAGTACAGCGGTAAGGAAAGCGCCCCAAGGTTTCATCGGCTGGTCCCCAGCGTCTCGACCGGAGGGGCGCAATCCGGTCAGCTGAGATCAGCCTAGACCGGCCCGGCGAGACCGCTAGCGGTTTCGCCGGGCAGGCGAGCCCTGCCCTACTGGCAGGCGAGGCATTCCTCGTAGTCAGTCTTCTCGCCGGAGACGCTGGCGAAGATCGCCGCGCCCTCGCCGCCGGCGTGGGCGGCGCGCTGCACCGATTTCGAGCGCAGGTAGTAGAGGCTCTTGCAGCCCCGCTCCCAGGCCATCCAGTGCAGCATGTGCAGGTCCCACTTGTCGACGTCACCCGGCAGGAAGACGTTGACCGACTGGGACTGGCAGATCTCGGGCGTGCGGTCGGCGGCCAGTTCGACCACCCAGCGCTGGTCGATCTCGAAGGCGGTCTTGAAGACGTCCTTCTCGTCCTGGGTCAGGAACTCCAGGTGCTGCACCGAGCCCTCGTTTTCGAGGATCGAGTCCCACACGGACGGGGTGTTCTGGCCCTTCTCCGTCAGCACCTTCTCCAGGTACGGGTTCTTCACCGCGAAGGTGCCCGACAGGGTCTTGTGGCTGTAGATGTTGGCCGGGATCGGCTCGATGCCGGCGCTGGTGCCGCCGCAGATGATCGAGATCGAGGCGGTCGGGGCGATCGCCAGCTTGTGGCTGAACCGCTCCATCACCCCGCGGTCGGCGGCGTCCGGGCAGGGCCCGCGTTCGGCGGCCAGGGTGCGGCTCGCCTTATCGCACTCGCGGCGCAAGTGCTTGAACAGGCGCATGTTCCAGCTCTTCGCCAGGGCGCTCTCGAACGGCACGTTCATCGCCTGGAGGAAGGAGTGGAAGCCCATCAGGCCCAGGCCCACCGAGCGCTCGCGCATGGCGGCATAGATGGCGTGCTCCATCTCCGGTGGAGCGCGCTCGATGAAGTCCTGCAGCACGTTGTCGAGGAAGCGCATCACGTCCTCGATGAAGGTCGGATGGTCGCGCCACTCCATGAACTTCTCGGCGTTCACCGACGACAGGCAGCATACCGCGGTGCGCTCCTTGCCCAGGTGGTCCTGGCCGGTGTGCAGCATGATCTCCGAGCACAGGTTCGACTGGCGCACCTTGAGGCCCAACTCGCGCTGGTGCTGCGGCATCGAGCGGTTCACCGTGTCGGCGAAGATCAGGTAGGGCTCGCCGGTCTGCAGGCGGATCTCGAGGATCTTCTGCCACAGGGTGCGAGCGTCCACCTCCTTCACCGGCTCGCCGGTCTTGGGGCTGCGCAGGGCGAACATCTCGCCGTCACGCACCGCTTCCATGAACTCGTCGGTGATGGAGATGCCGTGGTGCAGGTTGAGCGACTTGCGGTTGAAGTCGCCCGACGGCTTGCGGATCTCGAGGAACTCTTCGATCTCGGGGTGGTGGACGTCGAGGTAGACGGCCGCCGAGCCGCGGCGCAGCGAGCCCTGGCTGATCGCCAGGGTCAGGGAGTCCATCACCCGGATGAAGGGAATGATGCCGCTGGTCTGGCCGGCGCCCTTCACCTTCTCGCCGATGGAGCGGACGCCGCCCCAGTAGGTGCCGATGCCGCCGCCGTTGGAGGCCAGATGGACGTTCTCGTTCCACACATTGACGATGCCGGTCAGGTTGTCGGGCACCGCGTTGAGGAAGCAGGAGATCGGCAGGCCCCGCTGCGCGCCGCCGTTCGACAGGACCGGGGTGGCCGGCATGAACCACAGATTCGAGATGTAGTCGTAGATCCGCTGAGCGTGCTCGGCGTCGTCCGCGAACGCCGTCGCCACCCGGGCGAACATGTCCTGGTAGGACTCGCCCGGCAGCAGATACCGATCTTCCAGGGTGGTCTTGCCGAAGTCGGTCAAGAGGGCGTCCCGGCTACGGTCCACCTCCACCTTGCGCACCAGCTGCAGCTGGGGCCGCTCGGACCCGCGCTCCGGCGCCACGGCCCGCGCCGACTCAGTCACGTTCACACGCGCCGCTTCCGTCCCGCTCATACGCCTTACGACCCTCTCCCTGTGCGAGCCTATGGGCCCCCTGCCCTTCAGCTCCAGCCCCATATGTAGTGGCTGCTCTGTCCACCACACCATCATATGGGGCCACGAGGCTAATGACTCGTCAATGCGGCGGAGCCGCCGGCGCCCAGGTTTTTTCTTACCCGAACCTTAACGCACAAGCCCCCGCGCAGGGCGGGACGCGACGCCGCGGGTCCGGCGATCACGTGAAGGTGAAGGGTGAGGTGCTGGTGGCGATGGGCAGCCGCCGCCGCCCTGCGTCGCGATTTAGGCGAGCATCGCGCCTTGATCGGACCGGCCAGCCAGCAGGCGGCCGATGGTGTCGAACAGAACCGACATATCGACGGGCTTGTGCAGCAGGTCGTCGGCGCCGGCCGCTTCGGCCTGCCTGCGAATGTCGGGACCGCTGTCTGCGGTGACAACGATGACCGGCAGCGCCGCCTTGTCGTCGCCCCGCGCGCGAATGCGGCGGATGGCCGCCAGGCCGTCCATGCCGGGCATCCGAAGGTCCATGAGAACGAGCTGGTAGTCGCCCAGGTCGACCATCGAGAGGCCGGTCTCCGCGTCCTCGGCTTCGGACACATCGACACCCGCGGCCTCGAGCATGCTCTTGACCACAGCTCTGTTGACGGCGTTGTCGTCTACGAACAGAACCCGCACGGGCTTCTCCAACTCAACGACAACACACTAGAACTCAGACACTTACGCACCGCTAACGGCGGACGTGGGCGTCATCGATGAATCTCGGGGCGCTCTCGGCTCTGCCCACAGGCTTTTCAGCTCGGCGACCAGGTCACCTGTGCTGATCGGCTTTCGCGCAACATGGTCGGCGCCGCCCCGGAGCAGCTGATCGACATCCTCGGCAGCGCCCGCCCAAAGCACGCAGATTCGGGCCGCACCCGGACAGGCGGCGAGCCGATCGAGGCCCGGCGCGCCCCCCAGCGCGCCGCCCTCGGCCAGAACCACGTCGAAGTCGCGGCTCTGAAGCGTCGCCATCGCGGCGTCGAGGGAAGCTGCGATCTCGATCCGCTCCGCATGGGGCGCGAACGCCGCCTTGAGCACGCTCTGCGCCAGCGGATTCGCCTCGACAAGCAGGATGGAGGGGCCTCGCTGCCCAGCAACCGAGGCTGGGGCGGCTTCGCGAGACACGCGACGGAGGGGCAGCACGATCCGGAACACGGAGCCTTCGCCCAGGGTGCTGCTCACCGTCAGCTCGCCGCCCATCGCCAGCGCCAGGCGTCGCGAGATCGCAAGCCCGAGCCCCGTGCCGCCGTACTGGCGAGTGATGCTGCCGTCCACCTGACGGAAGGCCTCGAAGATCTCTTCGAGCTTGTCTGCCGGAATGCCGATACCGCTGTCGGAAACCTTCAGGACAAGAATCTCGTCGTCGCCGCGGCCCTCGACACACGCCGACAGCGCGACTTCGCCGGCCTCCGTGAACTTGATGGCGTTGGCCATGAGGTTGGAAATGATCTGGCGCAGACGCGTGTCGTCTTCCAGGATCCAGGCAGGGGCGTCCCCGCGATCGATCCGCAGCGCCAGGTTCTTCTCAGCCGCCTTGGCGGACCAGAGCAGGCCTGCCTCGTCGAGCAGCCCGTGCAGATCCATCTCCACCGGGACGATCGTCAGGTGGCCGTTCTCGATCTTCGACATATCGAGGATGTCGTCGACGAGCGCCAGCATCGTCCGGCCGGCGGTCTGCACCACGCCCACGTTCTGGCGGACGCGTGGATCGAGAGCCGTGTCGGCGAGGATCACCTGGGTCATGCCCAGGATGCCGTTCAGCGGCGTACGGATTTCGTGGCTGGTGGAGGCGAGGAACTCGGTCCGCGCCTTCAGGGCCTTGTCGAGCGCGGCATTGGCGGTCTGAAGCCTACGGTTGGCGGCGCGGATCTTGTTGCGGCTCTTGCGCATGTGGTCCGCCAGCTGAAGCAGGTGCGCCTCGCGCGCCTCGACCATCGCCTGGGCGCGGCGTTGCAGCTCGCTGCGGACGGTCCAGATCAGCACCAGGACCTGGCCCAAAAGGATCGGAGCCACCTCGATGGCGACGGGTGCAAACGCCTGGATCAGCAAAGGCAGCGCGAGGGCGCACACGCCGACCGCCAAATGAGCCAGCAGCAGCCTGCGAAGCGAAACGGCGCGGCTGCGGGGCCGCAGCAGAAACACGACTGCGAAGGCGACCACCAACGGCACATACGGGTGCAGCCGCGTCAGGTCCCGGCCGCTCCGCACGCTCTCATAGGCCAGCGCATGCACGTAGACGCCGGACAGCGTGCCAAAGCGCGGCGTCGCGAATTCGTCTCCGAGCTCCAACGCGGTCGCCCCGATCAGCACCGATCGGCCGCGAACGGCGGCGGGGTCGAAGCGGCCTTCATAGACGTCCTGGAAGCTGAGGTGGGGCGTGTCCTCGATGCGGATGCCATAGTCGAGAATGAAGCTGCCGAGGCGGCCGGGTGGGGCCTCTGCGAGCAAGGCTCCCATGGAGGGACGCACTTCGACCGGGGCCTCGAAGCCGTAGCCGTAGCGCCGGACACGGCCGTCAGGGTCCACCGGCACGTTCACGCTGGCCAGAACCGCCTCGGCGGCGAGGCCGTCGAGCGGCGCATTCTCCAGCCATCCGCCCCCGGCCGATCGTGACCGGGGCTGAACGAATGTGGGCAGCACCACCGAGCCGGGGTTGGCCTGGATCGTGGCCTGGAGCCTGGCGTCACCGTCTGGCGACGATGGGGCGCTGAAGTCGACATCGAAGCCGACGACCTTTGCGCCAGCAGCCTGCAGGTTCCGGATGGCGGTTGCGTAGCGGTCGCGCGTCCAGGGCCAACGGCCCGCCGCGCGGATACTGGCGGTGTCGATCTCCACCACCGTAAGGGTTTGGCTCACGGGACGTTGCAGCAGCCGGAAGCGTATGCCGGAGAGACCGTCCTCGACGACCTGAAGCAGGCCCGCTCCCGACGCGAGAACCAATAGCGCTACAATGACGACGAGGCCGGCCACGCGCTGCGCACGGCCGGCCCATGATCCGGGCGAAGCTAGGCGTTCAGCCGATCGGGCCCAGGGAAGCCGCATCAGCGGGTCGGACCGCCGCCCTTGCCGCTGCCAGCGCTCGATCCGCCACCGCCGTCGCCAGGTTCGCTGCCGTTGCTCGGCCCATTGCCGTTGTTCGCGCCGTTGCCGTTGCCCGGCCCGTTCCCGTGGTCAGCGCCGTTGCCGTTGCCGGGCCCGTTCCCGTTGTCAGCGCCGTTACCGTTCCCCGGTCCGTTGCCGTTCCCGTTCCCGTTGCCGTTGCCGTTCCCCGGTCCGTTGCCAGGACCATTCCCGTTGTCAGCGCCGTTACCGTTGCCCGGTCCGTTGCCGTTGCCGGGCCCGTTGTCAGCGCCGTTTCCGTTGCCCGATCCGTTGCCATTGCTGCCTCCCGGACCGTTGCCGTTTCCCGGGCCATTGCCGTTCCCGTTCCCCGGGCTGTTTCCGTTGCTGGACCCGTTACCGTTTCTGGGGCCATTGCCATTGTCAGCGCCGCTCCCGTTCCCCGGGCCGTCTGCGGTTCCCGAGCCGTTCCCGTTTCCTGGGCCGTTCCCGTTATTGGATCCGTTCCCGTCGCTCTGGCCGGACGGGACGCCGCCGACACCGAGGCCAGCGCCACCGTCGGACACGGGAGGCGGCGCGGGCGGTTGCGCAAGCTCTGCACCCGCGGTTCCGGTCGCCGAGGTCTGCGCCAGCTGCGCAGTTGCGACTTCGCTGGCGCCGGGCGCGGCGGCCGCAAGCTGCGCCGAAGCTGGCGGCGGGCCGGCGTTCGTCGTCGGCGCCGGGGCCGATTGCACCAGACCATCCGAAACGGCGGTGTAGTTGAGCGGCTCCACCTGCGCGGCCGCTTCCGGCGGGGCTTCGGCCGAGGGGGTCGTCTTGCTCACGGCGTTGGGAGCCTCGCGCGTGACCACGCCCGTGGCGCCCGCCGGAATGTCGGAGCCCGCGCCGCCGCTCGACGGGCGAACCTCCACCAGGCCCTCGGCTACGTGAACGGTGTCCGAGAGCGGGCCCACGTTCACGGTGAAGGTGGTGCCCTTCACGATTGCGGCGAGCAGCGGCGTGTCGACCTGGAAGTGTTTGGACGGCTGCTTGTCGACCTGGAAGAGGATCGAGCCCAGGTCCTGAACGATCCGCGCCATTCCAGGCTGCGGCTCGGGCGCTACCGTCATACGGCTGTTCGCGCCGAGCACGATCTTCTGCGCGCCGTTGAACAACGCGGCCCGGGCTCCGGCAGCCGTCGTGATGTTGGCGCCAACCGGCACCACCTGGTTCGCGACCGCCGGTGCGGTCGCCCGACCGGGCGCGGCGACGCGCACCGTCCCGCTGACTTCGACCAGCTTCCAGTCGGCCGCGAAGGCCGAACCCGCGGAGAGAACGAGGCCAGAGGTGAAGATCACCGACGCCGACGATCGAAGAACACGCATCCGCTAATCCATCCGTGACGACCAGAAGGCCGGTAGTAACTCGATTACGACCCAGTGAATGACACGGCCACGGATAACGCCTGACTAACAGCTTGAATCTTTTCTTAGTTAGTCGCCCGTTCATCTAATTGATCCATCATGTAGACTTAAACTTGGCGTTTACCATGGTGCTCGGTCGGTGAGGTTTCAGTACAAGCTAAAGCGCCTCCGCGACGCCGCCCTTGCGGTGGCCCTGCCGCTCGCCGGGGCCGGCCAGGCGCATGCAGAACCGCAGGCGGCGATCCCGCCGGAGCGTTGCGCCGCCACGTCGGAAGCCTGCTTCGTGCTGATGGCGCTGACGATCGACGGCGTCAGCGCCTATCCGCTCAAGGACTTGGCTCCGCTCTACGCGGACTATCTGACGCGCGAAGTCTCGATGACCGACCTCGCCCGCATCGCTCAAGCGATCACGGACAAGTACCGAGCCGACGGCTACTTCCTGGCCCGGGCGGTGGTCCCGGCGCAGAGCGGGCCCGAGGGCATCGTCCGCATTGTCGTCTACGAGGGCCACGTCAGCCAGATGCAGGTGAGCGGACGCGCGTCCGGGGCCGTTCGTGTGCTGCTGGACGGGATCACCGACGCCCGCCCGCTCCGGCTGACCGACCTAGACCGACGCCTGACCCTCGCCACGGACCGCCCCGGTCTGAAGCTCAAGTCTCAGCTGGAACCTGTCCTCGAGGATCCTGCGCAGCACCGGCTCCTCGTCGAGGCCGACCGACAGCTGCTGACGGGCAGCTTCTACCTCGACAACCGAGGCACGGAGTCCGCGGGCCCGTGGCAGGCCTACGGGCGGATCGCCGCCAATTCCACCTTCACCGGAGGCGACCAGCTCGCGGCATCGATGCTGACCGTCCCGGAGGATCCAGAAGAATTCACCCAGGGCGAGATCAGCTATCTCTATCCGCTCCGGACGGGCGGCAGCCTTACGGCCCGCGCCTCCATGGCCCGCGCCCAGGACGGCTCCAGCAATCTGGGCTCGGTGTTCGGGAATGAGAACCGGGCCGTGAACCTGCGCCTCACCCACCCCCTCTCGCGCGGGCGCAGCCACGCGGTGTGGGGCGCAGTGGGGTTCGACGCGACGCAGGTGGAGCAGGACTGGGGCTCGATCGGCGGTTACGAGGACAACCTGCGTGTGCTGCGCGCCTCGGTGCTGGCAAACCGGCAGGGCCCAGGACGAGCGACCACCGCCTTCGCGCAGATTTCTCGGGGGCTCGATGTCCTGGGAGCCACGGACAACCCGGGGCCAGGCCGCTCGCGCTGGAATGCGGACGGCCAGTTCTGGAAGTTGAACCTCCACGGCTCCCACTACCGCGACCTGGGCCGCAGAGCGGGCGTCTACCTGCAGGCCGACGCCCAGTGGTCGCCGGACCCGCTGCTGGCCTCGGAGGAGTTCGCGGCGGGGGCCCTGCCCTACGGCCGGGCCTATAACTATGCCGAAATCGCCGGCGAAAGCGGCGCAGGGGGGCTGCTGGAGCTCCGCTACGGCTTCGATCCGAAGGCGCGCCCGCTGAGCTTCTTCCAAGTCTACGCCTTCGCCGACGCGGCCAAGGTCTGGCGCAAGGACGCGCCGGCGGGCTTCAAGAGCGCGGCGCTTTCGTCTGCGGGGGTCGGGACCCGCCTGACCTTTAACAAGGCGACGCTCCGCCTGGAGGCCGCCAAGCCGCTTACGCGCACGCCATACGCCGCGGGGGACAAGGAGTGGCGGGCGTTCGTCGCCCTCAGCGCGGCGTTCTAGTTGCGCTGCCTCCGCCAAGCGCCGCCCGCTCCTTCGTCACCACATCGAGCGCCGCCTGCGCCTTGCCGACCGCGGCGGCGTCGCCGCGCCGCTTCGCCTCGATGAGATCGCGGGTGGCCTCCATCTCGCGCACCGGAATCAGGTGGGTGGCGTCGGCGGGGACGAAGGGCAGGGTCTGGATGCGCTTCAGGATGGCCCGTTGGCGTTCGGCCTCGGGCGTGTCGCCGACGCCGTAGGAGAATAGGAAGTCGGCGACCTTGGCCTTGATCTGCGGGTCCAGGTCCTTGCGCCAGATCATCGGGTCCTCCGGGATGCGCGGCGAGCGCCAGATGATCTCCACGCGCTGCATCGTGCTCTTGGCCAGCGGCGTCTCCAGCATCGCCAGGCGCTCCATGGAGGCGGTGTTGTTGGTGGCCGCGTCCAGGGTGCCGGCGCCGACCGCGAACAGGTTCGCCTCATGGTTGGCCGAGCGGACGGTCCTGAAGCACGCGTTGGGATCGATCCCTCGCGGCGCGAACAGGTAGGTCATCGGCGCCAGGGTGCCGGAGGTGGACTTCGCATCGCCGATGCCGAAGTCGAGGCTGCGGTCGCAGGCCAGCAGCTTCTCCAGGGTGGTCCCCCGCCCCTTCGGCACGATGATCACCGCCTCGTAGCCGTCGACGCCGCTGGGGTTCACGCTTCGGGCGAACACCTCCCCGCCGGCCCGGCGCACGGCTTCAAGACCCGACTGGTTGGTGAACCAGCCGACGTCGGTCTGCTTGAACCGCATGGCCTCGATCAGGGCGGTGTAGTTGCTGCCGAAGAACGGCTTCACCTCCAGCCCGGTGGCCTGCTCCATGTCCTCCAGGAAGGGGGTCCAGTCGCCGACCGCGGACTCGCGGCTCTCGGCCGACAGGATGGAGAAGTTGATGGTGGTCTGGGTCGTAGCCGGCTCCGGCCTGGAGCAGGCGGCCAGCGCCAGGGCGAGGGCCGCGATCGAGAGCAGGACAATGCGCATGGCGGCACGATAGTGGCTCGCAAGGGGCCGGGAAACGGCGTCCGCCCCTTGTCTGCGCAACCTGGGCCTCCAGATTCGGATTGAAGGTCAGGAGGCCACCGACTTGGCGTCACCGTTCGAGGGTTATGAAGTCGCCGCGGCGCTGAGGCCGTCGGCCCAGGCCTGCCGGTTCGACCTGGACGAAACGCTTTCGTCCGTGGTCGCCCTGGAGGCGCAGGTTCCGGAGGACGCGCTGACGGCGACGAGCCTCGGGACGGAGCGGCTGGGCAACGGCACGGTCATCGGGCCGAACGGCCTGGTGCTGACCATGGGCTACCTGATCACCGAGGCGCAGGACGTGACCCTGACGCGCAACGATGGCGCGCGCGTGCCGGCACATGTGCTGGGCGTCGACTCCGTCACCGGCCTTGGCCTGGTGCAGGCGCTGGAGCCCCTGGGCCTGCCGGCCGTGCCGCTCGGCGACTCGCGGGAGTTGCCGCCGGGCAGCGAGGTGGTGATCGCCGGGGCCGGCGGACGGGCCCACGCCGTGGCCGGCCAGGTGCTGGCCCGCATGCCCTTCGCCGGCTACTGGGAATACCTGCTGGACGAGGCGATCTTCACCGCCCCCGCCCACCCGCACTGGAGCGGCGCGGCGCTGATCGGCCCCACCGGCGAGTTGGCCGGCGTCGGCTCGCTGAGCCTGCAGGGCCAGACGCGGCAGGGACCGCAGCCGATCAACATGTTCGTGCCCATCGAGCTGTTGCCGCCGATCCTCGACGACCTGGCCCGCGGCAAGCCGCGCGAGCATGTCCGCCCCTGGCTGGGCGTCCTGGCCCAGGAGCTCGGCCAGAACGTCGTGGTGGTCGGCGTCAGCCCGAAGGGGCCCGCCTCCCGCGCCGAACTGCGCGCCGGCGACATGATCCTGGCGGTCGACGGCGCCCGCGTCTCGACGCTGGCGGAGTTCTACACCCGCCTGTGGGCGCAAGGGCCGGCGGGCACGATCATCCCGCTTCGCATCAAGCGCGACGGCGACGTCTTCGACGTGGAGATCAAGTCGAAGGACCGCGCGGCCCTGCTCAGGAAGCCCAAGTACAACTGACGCCGCTATCCGAACGCCGTTCGGCTATATTCCATTCCTCTGGGACGGAGAGAAAGATGGCCGATGGCAACATCACCAGGGGCGCCCTGTAGCGTGTCCGCCGCCCCAGTCTTCCTCAAGGCGGCCGAGATCGAGGCCAGCCTCGAGCTCGCGGCCGAGCGGTGCGAGGACCTGACGCCGCTGGTCTATGCGAAGGTCTTCGAGCGGCACCCGGAGATGCTGCCCCACTTCTGGCGGGACACGAAGGACGCCATCAAGGGCGAGATGCTGTCGCGCACCTTCTCGGCGATTCTCGATTTCGTGGGCGAGCGCCGCTACGCCGATCACATGATCCTGACCGAGATGGTCACCCACGAGGGCTACGACGTCCCGCGGGAGGTGTTCGCCACCTTCTTCGGCTTCGTGCGCGACGCGGTGCGCGAGGTGCTGGGCGCGGACTGGACGCCGCCGTTCGCGCAGGCCTGGGACGAGCTGCTGGCCGAGATCGACGGCTATATCGCCTCCGCCTCCGCCCCCCTTCTGCAGCCGGCGTCGTAGGCGGCGGTTGCCGAAGGCGCGGCGAGGGGTTCAGATACGCCCATGGACGCGCTGGTGGTCATCGACGTGCAGCAGGGGATGTGGGCTTTCCCCGAGTATCCGCCGCATGACGGCGAGGGCATGGTCGGGCGCATCTGCGGGCTGATCGATCGGGCGCGGGCGGCCGGCGCGCCGGTGTTCTTCGTCCAGCACGAGGGCGGACCGGGAGAGGCCCTGGAGCCCGGAAAACCGGGGTTCGCGCTGCACGCCGACCTTCGCCCGCGGCCGGACGAGCCGGTGATCGCCAAGCGCCAGTGCAGCGCCTTCCTGGACACCGACCTCGATGCGCGGCTGAAATCCGCCGGGGCCGATCGGCTGGTGATCTGCGGCATGCAAACCGAGTTCTGCGTCGACACCGCCGTGCGCGGCGCCGTCGAGCGCGGCTACAAGGTCACCCTGGTGGCGGACGGCCACTCCACGGGCGACACGCGGGTGCTGAAAGCGGCCGACATCATCCGTCACCACAACAACACGCTCCGTATGGGCTTCGCGGAGGTGAAGCCGGCCGCCGAGATCGCCTTCGGCTGATCAGCCGATCTTCGCCTCGACCTCGGCCATCAGCCGCGCGTGCTCCTCAGGGGACAGGACCTGCGGCTGAGCGACCGGCTCGCCGGTCTCGGTGCGGAAGAAGGGCGTGCGCCGCCAGGCGCCGGTGAAGCGCGCACCGACCCCGTTGGCCAGGAACCACAGGATGGCGGGGCCGAGGCCCACAGGCTTCGGCTTGTTGGCGGTGCGAGCGCCGTCGACATTCACCCTCGCCTTCACAGAGCCGAACGCCTGATCGAGCGACGGCTGGCCGGCGTCTTCGAGAACGTTGTGCACCAGGCCGACAAACGAGACCTTCGGCGTCGCCAAGGTGTTGCCGACCGGCGTGCGGCAGCAGGCGGCGTACCAGCGCAAGAGGCCCTTTTCCGTCAGCCGCATGCAGGCCAGCTGGTCCGCGCCCTGGGTGAACACCACCTTGCTCGGCGAGGTCTGGATGACGGTCGTCGCGCCTAGCGGGTCCAGCACCTCCGCCTCGCGCCCGAGGAAATGGGCGAAGGCCTGGCACGAGCGGCAGTAGCAGACCGCGTGGTTTGCGCCGCGGATGTCGGTGAGCTGACCGCGGAGCGTCCCGCAACGGCATTGCAGCGCATGTGTCATTCCGGGCTCCCGTCCGCAACCTTGGCGGCATACGGCCTCGCTGTCGGCCGCAGGTCAACGGCGCGGCCCTGGACAACCGGGTTCCGTGGACGACACTGCGGCTCCGCACCCGGGAGACCGCCAATGATCCGCGCCGCCTGCCACTGCACCGCCGTGCGGTTCGAGATCGCCGAGGCGCCGAGCTGGGTGCTCGACTGCAACTGCACCCTCTGCCGACGCTACGGCGCGCTGTGGAGCTATTACCACCGCGGAAACGACCAGGACCTGCTGGTCCGCAAGCCCGACCCCGATGTCACCCAGACCTACACCTGGCTCGACGGCGATCTCGCCTTCCACCGCTGCAAGGCCTGCGGCTGCGTCACCCACATGGTGGCGGCCAAAATGCCGTCGCAGCCGGTCTACGGCGTCAACGCGCGGATGATGGTCGGGCTGGACCCGGCCAAGGTGAAGCTGCTGCAGGTGGACAACGGCCATACCGGCTTCTTCTGGACCCGCTCCAACGATCCGGTCATCGCCAGCAAGCAGCCGAATGAGCCCGCTCCCGGCCCCGCCGACTGGCGCTGAACGCCGCGAAGAAGGAGCGGAACCGGCGGTTCCCAACCGACGTTGGGCCCGGATGTTTCTGCAATCTGGGGAGACGCAAGACGCGGCCTCGCCTTCAAAGTTCGATGAAGCCTCCGCGGGCGAGTCGCTGATCTCCGGCCTTAGCGGCCTCTGGGACAACCTGCTGGAGCTCGATCCGTCCGAGGTTCTGATCAACCTCGCATTGTCGGTGCTGGTGATCGCGCTGGTCGCCGGCGCGGTGTGGGGCCTACGAAAGCTGCTGCACCTCGCCCTCGCGCGACTATCGCCGCATCCGCCCGCGCCCGACGCCGCTCCGAAGATCGCCGGCGTCACCTGGGGCCTCGTCCGCCTGCTCGCCCTGGCCGCGGCCGCGACGGCCGTGCTCGGCATCTGGGGCGTCGACATCTGGGCCTGGCTGACCCGCGGATCCGGGCTCGTGTTGTTCCGCATCGCGCTGATCGTCGTCGCCGCCGCAGCGGTGTCCGAGATCGCCGGCTACGTGATCGACCGCACCATCAACGCGGCCGAGCGGCGCAGCTCCCGACCGCACAGGGCGGCGCAGCTGCGGACGATCCGACCGCTGATAAGAGGGTTTGTGCAGCTGCTGGTGGTCGGCCTCGCCGCGCTCACCGTGCTTTCTGAACTCGGCGTCCAGATCGGGCCGCTGCTGGCCAGCGCCGGCGTCGTGGGCATCGCGATCGGCTTCGGCGCGCAGACGCTGGTGAAGGACTTCCTCACCGGCATCTTCCTGATCATGGAGGACATCGTCGCCGTGGGCGACAATGTCCGGATCGGCGAACGTTCGGGCACGGTCGAGGCCATGACCCTGCGCACCATTCGCCTGCGCAACCTCGACGGCACCCTGCACATCCTGCCCTACAGCGAGGCGCAGGTGATCGACAACCGCACCAAGAGCTACTCGAGTTACGTCGTCGAGGTGGGGGTCGGCTATCGCACAGACATCGACGAGGCCTTCGCCGTCATGCGGCAGGTGGGCGAGGATCTCCGGGCCGACGCCGAGTTCGGTGAGCTTGTGGAGCGACCGCTGGAGATCCTCGGGCTCGACGGGTTCGGCGACAACGCGATCATGCTGAAGGCGCGGATCCGCACCCGTCCGGGCGAGCAGTGGAAGGTTGGGCGCGAGTACAACAAGCGGCTGAAGGCGGCCTTCGACGCCAATGGCATCGAGTTTCCGTTTCCACAGCGTACGATCAGCATTGACCCGGAGAGCGCGACCATGCTGCAGGCGGCGGCCCAGGAGGCCGCTGTGCGGCCCTCCCGCGAGCCGCGCACATGGAACGCCGACCCGCGGACGGGGCGCTAGCGGGCCAGCACCTGCTCCGGAACCTCGATGTCGATCTCCAATGTCGAGACCTGGTCGCCGCGGTCCAGCCGCACCACCACCTTGTCGCCGTCGATGGGGATGTGCTTGGCGATGGCGGCGAGGATCTCCTTCTGGAGGCGTTCGGCCAGGTCGGTGCGCCCGGAGAACGCCCGCTCGTGAGCCAGCAGCACCTGCAGCCGCTCGCGGGCGACGGGGGCGGAAGAGCGGTTGCGGTTGAAGAAATTGAGGAAGCTCACGCGGCGACCTTCCTTCCGAACAGCCGCTCCAGGAACCCGCGCTTCTCGCGCGGCGTCGTCATTGTGACCTCCTCGCCCATCAGCCGGCGGGCCGCGTCGGCGTAGGCCCGGGCCGGCGCGGAGGCCGGGTTGTGCAGGGTCACCGGGCAGCCGAGGTTGGAGGCGGTGAGCACGTCGGGGCTCTCCTGCACGATGCCGAGGAGCGGGATGGCGAGGATCTCCAGCACGTCCTCGACCTTCATCATCTCGCCGCGGGCCGCGCGCACCGGGTCGTAGCGGGTCAGCAGCAGCTGCTTGTCCACCTTCTCGCCGCCCTCGGCGCGCCGCGTCTTGGAGTCCAGCAGGCCGATGATCCGGTCGGAGTCGCGCACCGAGGAGACCTCCGGGTTGGTGACCACCACCGCCTGATCGGCGAAGCGCATAGCCAGCGTCGCGCCCTTCTCGATGCCGGCCGGGCTGTCGCAGATGATCCAGTCGAAGCGGGCGCGCAGCCCGTCCATCACCTTCTCGACGCCCTCCTCGGTCAGCGCCTCCTTGTCCCGCGTCTGGGAGGCGGGCAGCAGCCACAGGGTCTCCA
The DNA here is from genome assembly GCF_036263695.1 of Phenylobacterium sp. Classification (GTDB taxonomy): domain Bacteria; phylum Pseudomonadota; class Alphaproteobacteria; order Caulobacterales; family Caulobacteraceae; genus Phenylobacterium. The sequence goes on along the minus strand of NZ_DATAGM010000169.1, from coordinate 3,177 downwards.
GCCGCTTGTCCTTGATGAGCGCCTGCGGAAGCTTGGCGTCGCCCTGGACGACGTTGACGAGGTCGAACACCACCCGCCGCTCAGCCCCCATGACGAGGTCGAGGTTGCGCAGCCCGACGTCGAAATCGACCACTACGACGCTCTGGCCGGCCTGGGCCAGGGCGGCCCCGAGCGCCGCGGACGAGGTGGTCTTGCCCACGCCTCCCTTGCCGGACGTGACGACGACGACTTTGGACATCGAAAGCTGCTCCTTTGATCAGTCGAGCGCCGAGAGCCGCAGGCTCCCGCGGTCGCAACGCACCTGCACCGCCCGGCCGTGCAGGTCGGGGCCCCAGTTGTCGGCGGTGCGGAAGAGACGGGCGACGCCGACCAGCTCGGCCTCGAGCTTGCGGCAGAAGATGCGGGCCGACTCGCCGGCCTTCAGCCCCGCGATGGCCCTGCCGCGGAGGGGGCCGTAGACGTGGATCGACCCGCCGGCGATCACCTCGGCCCCAGAGGCGACGGCGCCCACGATCGTCACGTCGCCGGACTCGAAGTCGATCACCTGCCCTGAGCGGACCGACTCCTCGATCAGCAGGGAGGGGGCGGGCTCCCGCGCCGCCGGGGCCGGCGCCTCGCGCGGCTGGATCAAGTCGCGGCCGTGCAGCGAGGTGGCCAGCCGCTCCCAGCGGGTGCGGGCCAGGACCCGGGGATCGACGCCTTCCACCCCGACAATCCGCAGGCCCCTCGCCTCCAGCCCGTCCAGCACGATCAGCGCCGCGTCGGGTCCGGCGGCCGAGGTCGCCGACAGGTCGGCGACCATCGGGCGGCCGGCGAACAGCTCGGGCGAGCCGCGCATCTGGGCGTCCAGAGCCGTGAACCACTCCGACATCGGGAACTCGGGGGTGATGATCAGCGCCATAAAGCTGCGCCCCCGCACCCGGACGGTGGGGGCTGCGAGCCTGCCGGTCGTCGTCGCCATCGCCATCTCGCCCTCCACCGCCATGGCCGCAGAATCCCGATCGCGGGCGGCTGGCCCCCGCGGTCACGCTTGCAGGTTCATCGATCGATTGCGCCGACCTCCCCGGCGAGGCCGGGTGTGCTTTCAGCAGCGGGTCACGGCGCAGCCGCACCCAAGGTCTCGGCTCGAACCGAGTCCAAATCTGGGCCGCAGCGGGCGCTCCGGCAGCCAGGCGTGGCCGGAGCTACCCGAAATGGGCGACGGATCAGCGGTTTCCGCCGATGAGGTCGCCGAGCTCGCCGAGGATGGAGCCTTCGCCGCGGTTCTGACCGCCGGCGCCGCCAGCCGCGGCCAGCATCCGCCCGGCCAGCCGCGAGAACGGCAGCGACTGGATCCAGACCTTCCCGGGCCCGGTCAGCCGGGCGAAGAACAGGCCCTCGCCGCCGAAGAAGACGCTCTTCACGCCGCCGGCCATCACCAGGTCGAAGTCGATGCTGGGCGTGTAGGCGGCGAGGCAGCCGGTGTCGACGTGCAGCTGCTCGCCGGGGGCCAGCTCACGCTCGATGAGCGTGCCGCCCATCTGCACGAACACCCAGCCGTCGCCCTCCAGCTTCTGCATAATGAAGCCTTCGCCGCCGAACAGGCCGGTCATCACCCGGCGCTGGAAGTGGACGCCGATCGAGACGCCCTTGGCGGCGGCCAGGAAGCTGTCCTTCTGGCAGATCAGCGTGCCGCCGATGTCGGCCAGGTGGAGGGGCAGGATGGCGCCCGGCGTCGGCGAGGCGAAGGCGACGCGCGCCTTGCCCTGACCCTGGTGGGTGAAGACGGTGGTGAACAGGCTTTCGCCGGTGATCAGCCGTTTGCCGGCGCCCAGCAGCTTGCCCATGAAGCCCTGCCCCGAGCCGCCCGCGCCGTCGCCAAAGACGGTGGTCATCTCGACGCTGGCGTCCTTCCAGACCAGGGCGCCCGCCTCGGCGATGGCGCTCTCGCCGGGGTCCAGCTCGACCTCCAGGAACTGCAGCTCCTCGCCGCGGATGGCGAACTCGATGTCGTCGGCGACGGCTGCGCTGCGGTGATGTTCCCAGGGACTGGCGGGCATGATCGGCTCCTCTTCGTGGGAGGCCCGATTTAGAGCCCGGCCGGGGCGCTGAGAAGCCTCAGCGGCGCGCCGGCCGCAGCATCGGGACGAGCGGCGGGAAGTCGCCCGGCTGGATCATCCCCACCACCTCGAACCCGTGCCGTTCGTAGAGCGGGATGTTGGCCGGGTTGGAGCTCTCCAGATAGGCCGGCAGCCCTTCGGCGTCGCAGCGCCTGAGCCCCTCTTTCAGGAGCGCCGAGCCCAGCCCCCGGCCCTGCCGGGAGGGATCTGTGCCGATCATCGCCAGGTACCAGTGCGGCTCGTGGGGATGGTTCTCGCCCATCGCCTCGCCGACCTGGCCCAGCACCTCCTGCTTCTCCGGCGGAATGTCGAGTTGCTCGATCAGTGCGCCGATTCCTTCGCCGTCCGACTCCACGCCGGCGGGGAGCCAGAGGGCCGCCGCCCCGCCGTCGGCGCCCACATAGGCCGAGCCATGCTCGAAGGCGGCGCCGCCCAGCGCCATCGCCAGCCGCCGGAACGCGCCAATGAAGGTCTCCGGGCTGGTGAGCGCATAGCGCATGCAGGGATCGACGCTGAACGCCAGCAGCAGGGTGCTCAGCACCGCCTCCTGCTCGCTCTTCTCGGCGATCCGGACCTCGTAGCCGGGCATGGGCGCTCCTCCGTGGGCCGGCGCTGCATAGCGCCGCTTCAGCGGCGGAGCATCGCCGCACACTCGTGGAACGGCAATCGGCCGATGACCGGCATAGACCGTCTCTATGGTGCAGAGCGGCAATTTCGATTTTGCAGATGCACACCCATGGCCTACATGAGGCGCACCACCAACCGGAGAGCACGAATGTCCCTGATCAACACCACTGTGAAGCCCTTCACCGCCCAGGCCTACAAGGCCGGCAAGTTCGTCGCTGTCAGCGACGCCGACCTGAAGGGCAAGTGGTCAGTCGTCTTCTTCTATCCGGCCGACTTCACCTTCGTTTGCCCGACCGAGCTTGAGGATCTGGCCGACAACTACGCCGAGTTCCAGAAGCTGGGCGTGGAGATCTACTCGGTTTCCACCGACACCCACTTCTCGCACAAGGCCTGGGCCGACACCTCGCCCGCCATCGGCAAGATCCAGTACACCATGGTCGGCGACCCGTCG
>NZ_DATAGM010000168.1:0-4914 GCF_036263695.1 Phenylobacterium sp. | reverse complement strand
CCGGAGATGACCTGACCGCGCACCGGCCAGACGAACCGGCCGCGGCCGAGGCTGGCGACCTGCGAGTCGCCGGCCGGCGGCGCGCTGGGGACCAGCGCGGACGAGGACGGCTGGGCGGGCGCCGGGCGCGCAGCCGGCGGCGGCGCATACGGGGGTCGAATGGGTTGGGCGCTCGCCAGCGTGGTCTGCCGCGGCGGGTCGGCGACCGCGCGGGCGGGCGGCGGCGCCTGGCGGGACATCGGCGGGGGCGAAGCCGTAGGTGGCGGACCCTGGCGCGGCGGCGGAGCGGACATGCTCGGCGTCGCCAACCGGCTCGGTGGCGGGTTTGCGGCCATCGGCGGCGGCAGGGCCGCCGACGGGGGCACGGAGAGCGACGATGCTGACGCCGGAGCCGTGGCCGCCAGCTGGGTGCGCGGCGGCTGCGGCTCGAGCGGCGGCGGGGCCGGGCTGACGGCCGGCGTGAAGCTCGGGGCCGGGCGCGGCGGAGGCGGCGGGGCCGCCGCCGCGCGCACCGGCGGCGGGGCGGCCGGCGCAGAGCGGACCACCGTCACCGTCTGCGGTCCCTTGTCTTTGTAGCCGGCCGGCAGCTTCAGCCGCTGGCCCGGGCGCAGGCTGGCGGTGCTCTTCAGGTCGTTGGTCGAGGCGAGCGCCGCAACGCCGACGCTGAACCGCTGGGCGACGGCGCCGAGGGTGTCCCCCTCGCCCACCACATAGGCCTTGCTCTTTGTCTTGGCGCCGGGGCCCTTCAGCACCTGCCCCGGACGGATCACCCACGGCGGCTTCAGGCCGTTGAGCTTCGCCAGCTCCTCCGGCTTCATCCCGAAGCCGAGGGCGATCCGGTAGAGGGTCTCGCCGTCCTTGACCTTGTGGGTCTTGCCGGGCGCTTCCACCTCGACGTCGACGACGCGGCCCCCGGTGACGGTGCGCGTGGTCGATTCGCTCCGTGGCGCGACGGCCGCCGTGGTGTTGGCGACGCGGATCAGCCCGTTGCGGGGGCTTAGCGAGGCGCCGGGGCCGGGCTGCGGCGGCTCGATCGGCCGCGACTCCACGGGCGCGGTGGGGCGCGCCTGCGGCGGCGGCTCGTCCCCGCCTTGGGCGGGCGTGGCGGCCGCGGCGGGCGCAGACTCGGTCGGCGTCTGGACCGGGAAATTCGGCTTTGGCGCCTCGAACTGAGACGTCGTCGTGCAGGCCGCGAGCGTCGCGCCCGCCGCCATCAGAAGAGCGGTTCGGCTCATCAATTGACTCATTCGCCGCTTCCTAAGCCCCCGCCGGAATCGTCGTGCTCTCAAGGTTAACCGAGACTGAAGCCCAGCGCCCCTCACTGCCCAAAAAGCCGCACCCTGGCGGCGCCCTAGAGCTCCCGCGCCACCCCTTCGAGGAGGGGGACGAAACGGACGTCGGTGAGCTCCTCGATCTTGAAGCCGCCCGCCCCGTCGCCGGTGTAGCGGCGAAGGCTCTGGACCGGGCCCTTGCCGATCGGCGCCACCAGGATGCCGTTCGGCTTCAGCTGGGCGAGCAGCTTGGTCGGCTCCTCCGGCGCGGCGGCCGTGACCATCACCCGGTCGAAGGGCGCCTGTTCGGGCCAGCCCTCACCGCCGTCGCCGAAGCGGGTGATGACGTTGGTCAGGCCCAGCACCTTGAAGCGGGCTTCCGCCTCGCGCAGCAGCGTGCGGTAGCGCTCGACCGTGTAGACCAGCCGCGACAGCTTGGAGAGCACCGTCGTCTGGTAGCCCGAGCCGGTGCCGATCTCCAGAACACGAGCCCGCGGCTCCAGCTGCAGGGCCTGGGTCATCAGGCCGACGATGAACGGCTGGCTGATCGTCTGGCCGCAGGCGATCGGCAGCGCCGAGTCCTCCCAGGCGCGCTCCTTGAACAGATCCGGGGTGAAGATCTCCCGCGGCGTGGTCTCCACGGCGTTCAGCACCTTGGGATCGGTGACCCCCTGCGAGCGCAGGGCAAGGATCAGCCGGGCCATCCGGGTTTCGGGCGTGTCGGTCTCGTCCGCCATCTTCAGGCCCTCGGTGGAGCGCCGCCCAGCACCCCCTTCAATGCGTGTACGGTGGCCATGTGCGTCAAGTCGATATGCAGGGGGGTGACGGAGATCTTGCCGTCGTAGCTGGCCTTCAGGTCGGTGCCGTCGGCCGGGCTCGAGCGCTCCTGGCGATAGCCCATCCAGTAGTACTCGCGGCCACGCAAGTCGGTGCGCTTCTCCGCGTGGCGGACGGCCACGTCGCGGAAGCCCTGGCGGGTGACCTCGACCTCGGTGATCTCCTCGAGCGGACGGCTCGGGAAGTTGATGTTGATCACCACGTCGCTGGGCCAGCCGACCTCGATGAGCCGCCGGACAATGCCGGGCGCGAAGGCCTCGGACGGGGCGTACTGGTGCTCCCGCTGCGGCCAGGAGGTTTGCGACAACGCGATGCCCGGCACGCCCATGGCCATGGCCTCAATGGCCCCGGCGACGGTGCCGGACATGGTCACGTCCTCGGCCAGGTTGGCGCCGCGGTTGACGCCGGAGAGCACGAGGTCGGGCCTGGCGCCCTCGACCAGCTCGTTGAGCGCCAGCATCACGCAGTCGGTGGGCGTGCCGGAGACGGCGAAGCGGCGCTCGCCCACCTTGCGCACCCGCAGCGGCTCGGCCAGCGTCAGGGCGCGGGAAGCGCCGGACTGCTCCCACTCGGGCGCGCAGATCCAGACATCGTCGGTCAGGACGCGGGCTATGTTCTCCAGCGCCACCAGCCCCTCGGCGTGGATTCCGTCGTCGTTGGTGAGGAGGATGCGCACGCTCAGGCCCCGATATGCGTGAGGCCGGGCAGGTAGGGGTGCAGCGCTTGAGGGATGGCGATGCGGCCGTTCTCGTCCTGATAGTTCTCCATGATCGCCACCAAGGTGCGGCCGACGGCCAGGCCCGAGCCGTTGAGGGTGTGGACGTAGCGCGTCCCCTTCTCGCCGGACGCCTTGCAGCGGGCGTCCATGCGGCGGGCCTGGAAGTCGCCGCAGTTGGAGCAGGAGCTGATCTCCCGATGGCGGCCCTCCGACGGGATCCAGACCTCCAGGTCGTAAGTCCGGCGAGCCGAGAAGCCCATGTCGCCAGCGCACAGCAGCATGGTGCGGAACGGCAGCTGCAGCGCCTTCAGCACCGCCTCGGCGCACTCGACCATCCGCTCGTGCTCGGCCTCCGACTGGTCCGGCGTGGTGATTGAGACCAGCTCGACCTTCTGGAACTGGTGCTGGCGGATCATGCCGCGGGTGTCTCGGCCCGAAGCGCCGGCCTCCGCTCGGAAGCAGGGCGTCAGCGCCGTCAACCGCAGCGGCAGCTCCTCCTCCGGCGTGATTGCTTCGCGCACGAGGTTGGTCAGCGAGACCTCGGCGGTTGGGATCAGCCAGCGAAGCTCGGGCGCTTGGTCCAGCGCGGCAGGCGAGATCGTCCGGGCGTTCTCGAGACCTGGGATGGCCACGAACTGGTCGTCGGCGAACTTGGGCAGCTGACCGGTGCCGAACATCGCCTCGCTGCGCACCAGCAGCGGCGGCGAGACCTCCAGATAGCCGTGCTCGCGGGTCTGCAGGTCGAGCATGAACTGGCCGAGCGCCCGTTCGAGGCGCGCGAGCTGGCTCTGCAGGACCACGAACCGCGAGCCGCTCATCTTGGCGGCCTTCTCGAAGCTCATCATGCCCAGGGCTTCGCCGAGATCGACGTGGTCCTTGGGGTTGGAGATGGCGTACGGCTCGCCCCAGCGGCGGACCTCGACGTTGGCGCTCTCGTCCTCGCCGGGCGGCACGTCCGGGGCCGGGATGTTGGGCAGGGCGGACAGCAGGCCGCGCAGCGCCTCGCCGGCCTCGCGTTCGGCGGCGCCCTGCTCTTCCAGGGTCTTCTTCAAGACCTCGACGTGGGCCATCAGGCGGGTCGCCTCGGCCTCGTCCCTCTGGGCCTTGGCCTGGCCGATCTTCTTGGAGCTCTCATTGCGCTCGGCCTGGGCCTGCTGCACGGCGGTCTGGGCGGCGCGCAGCCTGGCGTCGAGAGCGAGGATCTCCTCCGTGCGGCCGGACAGCCCCTTCGCACTCCAAGCGCGCTCATAGGCGTCGGGATTTTCGCGAATGGCTCGGATGTCGTGCATGGAGAGCGCCGCCGGGGTGGGTGAGCGGGGCTCTTCCTAGAGCGCGTCGCCTCTCACGCCAAGGTCGGACGGGCCAAGTCAGACGGGAACGACGTCGGTCCCGGACTCCTCACGTTTGCGGCGCAGCTCGATCAGCCGCACGCACCAGATGGAGATCTCGTAGAGCAGCACGATGGGGATCGCGAGCATCAGCTGGCTGATCGGGTCGGGCGGGGTCAGCACCGCGGCGACCACGAACACCGCCACGATGGCGTAGCGGCGGCCGGCGGAGAGCTGTTTGGCCGTGATCAGTCCGGCCAGGCCGCACAGGGCCAGCACCACCGGCAGCTGGAAGCAGAGGCCGAAGGCGAGCAGCAGTGTGGTGACCAGGGTCAGGTAGTCCGAGACCTTGGGCAGCAGCTCGACCGCGACGTTGGCCGCGACCACCTGCTGGCTCAGCGAGAACCACAGGACGAACGGCAGGATCACGTAATAGACCAGGGCCGCGCCGAGCAGGAACAGCGCCGGAGCGGCCAGCAGGAAGGGGAAGAAGGCCTTGCGCTCGCGCTTGTAGAGGCCGGGCGCCACGAAGCCGTAGACCTGCCAGGCCAGCACAGGGAAGGTCACCACCACCGCCCCGAAGCCGGCGAGCTTCAGCTTGGTGAAGAAGAACTCCAAGGGCGCTGTGAACACCAGGCGCAGCTGTTCGGCCGGCTCGGGCAGTTGCTTAAAGCCGGTCAGCACCAGGAAGAGGTCGAAAGGATTGTGGTGGCCGCCCGCCGCCTTCTGGGCCGCCAGCAACTGGGCCGCCACCTCGAAG
>NZ_DATAGM010000167.1:0-4836 GCF_036263695.1 Phenylobacterium sp. | reverse complement strand
GTCCGTTTCGGTCGCCGGCTCGCGGTTGGCGCCCCGCTCGCCCATGACGAACACCCGCAGCGCCGCGTGCGGCAGCTGGCTGGCGATGTCCACGTCGAACCGGCGCCTCGCCAGCGCGTCGAGGTAATCCGGATAGCTCTCCCAGTTCCACGGCAGGCCCAGCGACAGCACCGGGAAGGGGATGTCCTCCACACCTTCCATCAGCCGGATCAGCCGGTCGTGGTCCTCCGCCCGGCAGGGGGCGAAGCCGACGCCGCAGTTGCCCATCACCACGGTGGTGACTCCGTGCCAGGACGAGGGCTGCATCCGCTCATCCCAGGTCGCCTGGCCGTCGTAGTGGGTGTGGATGTCCACGAAGCCCGGCGTGACCAGCAGGCCCTTGGCGTCCAGCTCCTCGGCGCCCGTCCCGGCGACCTTGCCGACCTCGACGATGCGGCCGTCCCGGACCGCCACGTCGGCCTCGATGGGCGGCCCACCGGTTCCGTCCACCACCGTGCCGCCGCGGACGACGAGATCGTAGGCCTTCTCCATGGCCGCCTCCCTTCAGGCGTCGTGTTCTGTTCTTGGGCCCATTCTGCCGCCCAAGAGGGCCGCGGGGTCAAGCGCTTAGGCGAGCGGTTCGCTAGCGCTCGCCGCGCGGCATCTCACCGGCCCGGGCGCCGCAGCCCTTCAGGGTCTCGCCGCCCACCAGCACCTCCACCGCCAGCGGATACGAAAGGTCGCTCATCCCGTCCGAGCAGCCCGGCTGCACGCGCGCCGTGACCCGAAGCGGCGGGTTGACGGTCGGCGCCTCCCAGACCGCCGCCTCGCCCTCGGCCCGCGCCGGCGCGGCGCCGGCGGTCAGCGGCGGATGGTCGGGGCGCTCCAGGGTGATCTGGCCGCCCGTCACCTTCACCGCCCAGAACGGCTCGGTCCCGCGCCCCTCAATGTCGCCCTGCAGCTGCGCGGGCAGGGCCGGCGGCGTTGCGGCCGGCGGCGCGGCGGGCGTCGCCGGGGCCTCGGCCGGCTGGACAGGCGCGGCGGGCGCGGGCTCCGGCGCGGGCCGCTCGCAGGCGGCCAGGGTCAGGGCGGCGAGAGCGGCGGCGGCTGCGCGCATGGGAACACCTTCGGTTAACGGCGGCGCAGGTTAGACTCCCCGCCCAGATGAGTCGCGCCTTCACTTTCTACGAGTTCTTCGCCGGCGGGGGCATGGCGCGGATCGGCCTGGGCGCCGACTGGCGCTGCCTGTTCGCCAACGACTTCGACCCGCTGAAGGCTGCGACCTACCGGGCCAACTTCGCCGACGCCCCCGGCCACTTCCACCAGGGAGACGTCTGGGCGCTCTCGCCCGCCGACCTGCCGGGCGCGCCGGACCTGGCCTGGGCCTCCTCGCCCTGCCAGGACTTCAGCCTGGCCGGCGCCCGGGCGGGCCTGACCGGCGGCCGCTCCTCGGCCTTCTTCGGCTTTTGGCGGCTGGTGGAGGGGCTGGACAAGGAAGGCCGCGCGCCGCGGGCCATCGTCATCGAGAACGTCACCGGCCTCCTCACCTCCCACGGCGGGCGCGACTTAGAGGCCCTGTGCGATGCGCTGGCCGAACGCGGCTACCGCTTCGGCGCGCTGGAGATCGACGCCGTGGGCTTCGTGCCCCAGTCGCGGCCGCGGCTGTTCGTGGTCGCCACCCGGGCCGAGCCGCCGGCCGGGCTGACAGGGGCGAGCGGCTATCAGAGCCGCGCCGTCCGGGAGGCTCATGCCCGCCTGCCGGCCGCGTTGCAGGCGAACTGGATCTGGTGGGCGCTGCCCGCGCCGCCGGCCCGCAACACCGACCTGGCCGCGGTGCTGGAGTTCGACGCGGAGGTCGCCTGGCATACGCCGGCCAAGACCGCTCGGCTGCTCGAGCTGATGGCGCCGCTGCACCGGGCGCGCGTGGAAGCTGCGCGGCTCCAGGCCGGCAGCGCCGTCGGGGCCGTCTTCCGCCGCACGCGCAGGCAGGCCGGCCAGCGTGTGCAGCGCGCCGAGGTGCGGTTCGACGGCCTCTCCGGCTGCTTGCGCACGCCTCGCGGCGGCTCCTCGCGCCAGGCTCTGCTGTTCGCCGGCGGCGGCGAGGTGCGCTCGCGCCTGCTCACGGCGCGCGAGGCGGCCCGGCTGATGGGCCTGCCCGACAATTACGTGCTGCCGGAAGGCCTCAACGCCGGCCTGCACGTCGCTGGCGACGGCGTGGCGGTCCCCGTGGTCCGCTGGCTCGCGGCCCACATCCTCGAGCCGTTGCTGCGCACGCCGTCGGCCATCGCCGCGGAGTAGCCCTGTGACTGGTTATCGTCTCAGCCAGCTACGGGCGTGACAGGTTATGGCGTCCCACGACGCGAGGTCGGCGCTGGATGCTATAACCTGTCACCCGAGGCCCGTTAGATAACCTGCGCCCCTGCGCGGGTTCCTTTCGCCGCCGGAAGCCTTAGGTTCGCTGATCGAAGGGCACGAAAGCTTCCGAGACCCAAATGGACGCCACGCCGGACAAGACCTACGACGCCGCCCGCTATCGCCGGGCTGGCCGGGGCAGGATCTACGACTCCATCCTCGACACGATTGGCGACACCCCGCTGGTGCGCCTGCCGCGCCTCACCGCCGCGCTGAAGCCCAAGGGCGAGGTCGTCGCCAAGCTGGAATTCTTCAACCCGCTCGCCTCGGTGAAGGACCGCATCGGGGTGGCGATGGTCGAATACCTCGAGGCCAAGGGGGTGCTGAAGGACGGCGCGACCATCGTCGAGCCGACCAGCGGCAACACCGGCATCGCGCTGGCCTTCGTGGCCGCGGCCAAGGGCTACAAGCTGATCCTGGTGATGCCGGAGAGCATGTCGCTGGAGCGGCGCAAGATGCTGGTGCTGCTGGGCGCCAAGCTCGAGCTCACGCCCGCCGAGCGCGGCATGGCCGGCGCGGTCGCGCGGGCCCGCGAGCTGGTGGACGCCATCCCCGGCGCGGTCATGCCCCAGCAGTTCGACAATGAGGCCAACCCGCTGATCCACCGGGTCTCCACCGCCGAGGAGATCTGGAACGACACGGCCGGCGCGGTCGATGCGGTGATCAGCGGCGTCGGCACCGGCGGCACTGTGACCGGCGTCGGCAAGGTGCTGAAGTCGCGCAAGCCTTCCGTGCGGATGATCGCCGTCGAGCCCTCCGCCTCGCCTGTCCTCTCCGGCGGCCCGCCAGGCCCCCACAAGATTCAGGGGATCGGCGCCGGCTTCGTGCCCTCCATCCTCGACCGCGGCGTCATCGACGAGATCGTCCAGGTCTCCAACGAGGACTCCTTCGCCATGGCCCGGCGCGTCGCCCGCGATGAGGGAATCCCCGTGGGGATCTCATCGGGCGCGGCCCTGACGGCCGCCTTCGACGTCGCCTCGCGGGACGACATGGCCGGCAAGCTGGTGGTGGCCATCATTCCGAGCTTCGCCGAGCGCTACCTCTCGACGCCGCTATTCGAGGGGCTGTGACGGGGCCAGAGCGCACCGACGTCTTCTCGCCGGGCCAGCGCTCGGCGGTCATGCGCAAGGTGAAGGGCCGCGACACCGGCCCGGAGCTGAAGGTGCGCCGGCTGCTCTGGCGGCTCGGCGCCCGCTACCGCCTCCACCGGCGCGATCTGCCCGGCTCGCCGGACATCGTGCTGCCGGGCCGCCGGCTCGCCCTCTTCGTGCACGGCTGCTTCTGGCACGGCCACGACTGCGCCCGTGGCGCGCGGGTTCCCAAGGCCAACCGCGACTACTGGACCGCCAAGGTCGCCCGCAACCGCGCCCGCGACGCCGCCGCCCGCGACGCCCTCGCCGCCGCCGGCTGGCGCGCCGAGGCGCTGTGGGAGTGCGAGCTCAAGGACGAAGCTGCGCTGGAGGCGCGGCTGCGAGACATGCTGAAGTAGGCGGCGCTCAGCAACCCAGGGAGGAAGCCGGTGGCCCCCAAATCTCTGATGGTGATCCAGTACGTACACGACATGCCGGCCGCCGTGAGCTTCTACCGCGACGGCGTCGGCCTGGAGCTGGTCTCCAAATCCGCCGGCTGGTCGATGTTCCGGTGCGGCGACGCCCTGGTGGGCCTGCACGGCATCTACGGCTCCGTCACCGAGCGGCCGGTGCCCTACGCCGGGTTGAACCTGGAGGTGGACGACCTGGACCCGGCGATCGAACGGGCCGTGGCCCACGGCGCGAGGCTCGTGGAGGTCCGCGAGCCGGAGCCGGGGATCCCCGTCCGGCTCGGCGTTCTGATCGACCCCAACGGCAATGGCCTGGAGCTGCGCCAGCAGATGGGGGCCTAGGGCCTCGTCACGCCGCCACCCTGTCCCGCGCCGCCGCCTCCAGCGCATCGGCCAGGGCCCGGTGCAGGGCGGTGGCGTCGATCGGCTTGGCCACGTGGCCGGTCATGCCGGCCTGGCGGCAGCGCTCGATCTCCGCGGCCTCGTCGGAGCCGGTGCAGGCGATCACCGGCGTCTTCTGGTTGGGCCCGGTCCGGGCGCGCAGGCGCCGCGTGGTCTCGCGGCCGTCGAGCTCGGGCATGTGGACGTCCATCAGGATCACGTCGAAGGGCGCGGCGGCGGCCCGGGCCAGCGCTTCGGCGCCGCTCTCGGCCCGCACCACGGTCACGCCCAATGGCTCCAGCATCAGCGTCAGCGCCCGGCGATTCACCTCGTGGTCGTCGACCACCAGCACCCGCACGCCCGCCTCGGGCGGCGGCGCGGCCGGCCTGGCCGAACCCGCGGCGGCCAGCTGCACCTGCAGGGTGAAGGTCGAGCCTTCGCCCGGCGCGCTGCAGCAGGTCAGGTCCCCGCCCATCAGCCGGGCGAGTTCGCGGCTGATCGCCAGCCCCAGGCCGGTGCCGCCG
>NZ_DATAGM010000166.1:0-2283 GCF_036263695.1 Phenylobacterium sp. | reverse complement strand
CAGGACCGCTAGCCGTCCCACTCGAGCCAGGCGCCGTGCGGGTGCACGCGGGCAAGCCGGCGGTCCTCGCCGCCGGGCCAGAGGGTGAGGCGCAGCTCGATCTGCGCGAGGTCGCCGGGCGGCGGCTCCATCCGCAGCCAGGCGAAGGGCGCCTCGGGCGTGGCGGCCCGCCCGAGCGTCTCGATCAGCGTGGCCAGCCGGGCGCGGGACGCCTCGGGCAGGTACTGCCAGAAGATGGAGTGGTAGAGCACGGTCGCCGCGCCTGCGGCCGCCTCGGCGCGGCCGGCCGGCCATTCGGCGGCGTCGGCGGCCTCGACCTGCACGCCGCGTGAGAGGGCCAGGTCGATCGCCGCGCGGGCGGCGGCGAGGCGTTCGAACTGGTCGGGCCAGATGAAGGCCAGCAGCCGGCGGCGCTGGGCCGGGTCCGTCAGGTCGACAGGCCGGCGGTCGCAGGCCGAGCGCTCCAGCACCCGGATCGGCGCACCGAGCGGCGGGGGCGGGCCGCGCCATTCGGCTGCGAGCTGGACGTCGGAGTCCTCCGGGCCCCAGGCGAAGTCGCCGAGCCGGTAGCGGAAGCCGTCCCAGTTGAGATTCAGCCCGGCGCTTGCGCCCAGCTCGAAGCAGCGCAGCGGCAGCCCCGTCGCCTGGGCGATAGCAAGGAAGCCGGGCAGCAGCACGGCCGAGCGGCGCACCTCATTGGTCTGCGGCTCGTGGCCGAGGAAGGCTTCGAAGCGGTCGCGCCGGGCGGCCATCTCGGTCCGCGCGATGCTCCAGGCGGCCTTGGGATCGCCGCCCCGCTCCGGCGCCGGGTAGGCGGCGGCGAGCTCCGGCGCCTCGCCGCTCAGCGCCAGGTCGTGGCAGGCGCCCAGCAGGCGCAGCGTGACCGCCGCCTCGCCGATCTCCTGGAGGGTCAGCCCGGCCCAGGGACGCAGCAGCCCCTCGAGATCGTCGCCCTGGCGCATCGCGCCGGCGGCGGTGCTCGCCAGCGCAGCGTTGAAGGGCGAGCCCAGGCGCTCGCAGAAGCCGGCCTGGGAGTCGAAGGCGGAGATCAGGGCAGGGGAGATCGGTGTGACCATGGCCAAGCCATCGCCGCCGCCGCATGCCGCGGCAATCTTGATTCAGCTGATCAATCCGCCGCGGCGCCCTCGAGCGGCAGCTCGTCCTGCAGGGTGTCTTCGAAGGCCAGCAGCGGATCCTTGCCCATCAGGGCGAGCTTCACCGGCCCCCAGGTCAGCCGGTGGATCTCGCAGGGGCCGAGGTCGAGCAGGGCGCGGGCGTGGATCGGGGCGCGGTAGCCCTTGTGCGAGGCGAAGCCGTAGCCCGGGAAGCGGGCGTCCATCTCCACCATCAGTCGGTCGCGGGCGACCTTGGCCAGGATCGAGGCCGCGGCGATGGACTTCGACTTGCCGTCCCCGCCGACGACGGTCTTCACGTCGCACGGCAGCTTGAAGCGGTAGTTGCCGTCGACCAGCGCGTAGACCGGCTGCACCGCCATCGCTTCGATGGCCCGGCACATGGCCAAGCCGGTGGCGTGCAGGATGTTGAGCGAGGCGATCTCCTCCACGGAGGCGAAGCCGACGCCCCAGGCGAGCGCCTTGGCCTTGATCTCGACCTCCAGCGCCTCGCGGGTCTTGGCGTTGAGCTTCTTGGAGTCGTCGAGGCCTTTGGGGACCTTGCGGGGGTTGAGGATCACCGCGCCCGCGCAGACCGGGCCCGCCCAGGGACCGCGGCCCGCCTCGTCCACCCCGCAGACCGGGGCCGGGCAGGCCTTCTCGAGCAGCATCGTCGGACCCTTGGGCATCAGCCGCTCATAGCCGCCACCTGCGCGTGCCGGAAGCAGGGTGTGACATGATCGTTCACCATGCCGGTCGCCTGCATGAAGGCGTAGACGATCACCGGTCCGGTGAACTTGAAGCCTTTGGCCTTGAGCGCCTTGGACATTTCCACCGCCAGCGGCGTCTGGGTCGGCACCTGCGACATGTTCTCCCAGTGGTTCTGGATCGGCCTTCCGTCGAGGAATCCCCACAGGAACTGCGAGAAGTCCTCGCCACGGTCCCGCATCTCGACGAACCGGCGGGCGCCGTGGATGGCCGCGTCGATCTTGGCGTTGGAGCGGACGATGGCCGCGTCGGCCATCAGTCGGTCGCGGTCCGCCCCGCCGTATCGGGCGACCTTATCCGGATCGAAGCCGTCGAAGGCGGCGCGGAAGGCCTCGCGCTTCCGCAGGATGGTGATCCAGGCCAGCCCCGCCTGGAAGCCGTCCAGCACCAGCTTCTCCCACAG
>NZ_DATAGM010000165.1:0-3554 GCF_036263695.1 Phenylobacterium sp. | reverse complement strand
TTGTGGGCGGTCTTGGCGATCTTGGCGGCGTTGTCGTAGCCGATCTTCGGTGCGAGCGCCGTGACCAGCATCAGCGAGCGCTCGAGGTTGGCCTTGATGTTGTCCTCGCGCGGCTCGATGCCGACGACCATGTTGTCGGTGAAGGAGATGGCCGCATCGGAGAGCAGCCGGCAGGATTGCAGGAAGTTGTAGGCCATCACCGGGTTGAAGACGTTCAGCTCGAAGTGGCCCTGGCTGCCGGCGAAGCTGATCGCCGTCTGGTTGCCCATCACGTGGGCGCAGACCATGGTCAGGGCCTCGGCCTGGGTCGGGTTGACCTTGCCCGGCATGATCGACGAGCCGGGCTCGTTCTCCGGCAGGGCCAGCTCGCCAAGGCCCGCGCGCGGGCCCGAGCCCAGGAAGCGGATGTCGTTGGCGATCTTGAAAAGGGCCGCGGCGGCCGAGTTCAGCGCCCCGTGGCTGAACACCATGGCGTCGTGGGCCGCCAGCGCCTCGAACTTGTTCGGTGCGGTGACGAACGGCAGATGGGTGATGGAGGCGATCCGCTCGGCCACCTTCTCGGCGAAGCCAACGGGGGCGTTGAGGCCCGTGCCTACGGCGGTGCCGCCCTGGGCCAGCTCATAGAGGCCGTAGAGGCTCTCCTTGATGCGCCGCACGCTCATGGCGACCTGGTGCGCGTACCCGCCGAACTCCTGGCCCAACGTCAGCGGCGTGGCGTCCTGGGTGTGGGTGCGGCCGATCTTGATGATGTGGGCGAAGGCCTTGGTCTTGGCGTTCAGCGCCGAGTGCAGATGCTCCAGCGCCGGCATCACGTGGCGGGCCACCTCCTCGGCGCAGGCGATGTGCATGGCCGTCGGATAGGTGTCGTTCGACGACTGGCTCATGTTGACGTGGTCGTTGGGGTGGACCGGGCTCTTGGAGCCCATGGTCCCGCCCAGCATCTCGATCGCCCGGTTCGAGATCACCTCGTTGGCGTTCATGTTCGACTGGGTGCCAGAGCCGGTCTGCCACACCACCAGCGGGAAGTGGTCGTCGAGTTTGCCGTCGATCACCTCCTGGGCGGCGGCGACAATGGCGGCGCCGACCGCGGGGTCCAGCTTCCCCAACGCCATGTTGGCCTCGGCGGCGGCCCGCTTGACCACGCCCAGGGCCTTGATGATCGGCTGCGGCTGCTTCTCCCAGCCGATCTTGAAGTTGCTCAGCGAGCGCTGGGTCTGGGCGCCCCAGTAGCGGTCGGCGGGCACCTCGATCGGCCCGAAGGTGTCGGTCTCGGTGCGGGTCGCGGTCATCCAGGGCCTCCGGCGATCAAACTGCGCCAGCGGTTTAGCGAGGTGAGGAGGAGTTGCAAGCGGCGGGAGTGGCGGTGGGCGCGCGAGGCCGCTAGTTAGGGCCGGTGACCGACGCCTGGACCCAGCACGGCAAGGTGCGCGCGCGTGAGGCGGAAGGCGCGATCGAGGTGGTGGTCGATGGGCTGACCACCCAGGCCCGCTACTACAAGCCGCTGATCTACGAGTTCTTCCGCAAGGTCTGGCGCGGCGCGCGGCCCGGTTGGGGCGAATTTTCCGTCGAGATCATCATGGAATATGTGGGCGAACCCCCCTGGCTCGACCTCGACAATCTGGCCAAGGCCATCCTGGACGCCATCAAGGGCTATGTCTTCCACGACGACGCCCAGGTCGCGCGCCTGCTGGTGGAGCGCCGCCCGGGCGAGCGCGAGCGGATCCTGATCAGCGTGCGGCGGATCGGCGGCCTGCCCGGCGCCTGACCGTTCAGGCCGCCTCGGCCGGGCTGAGCGAGATGTCGACCATGATCTCGCCCGAGATCTCCTCCAGCGCCGCCTGCACCGCGTCGGCCTTCACCGCCGGCGGCAGGCGCAGGCGGGCGTCCATGTGGAACAGCGGGGCGCCGGAGTGGGGCTCGACGCTGATGCGGGTCTCGAAGGCTTCAATGTTCGCGCCGACCGCGCTCAGGGCGCCGGTCACCTGGTGCACGATGCCGGGGCGGTCCTGGCCGACGAGGCTGAGGTCGACCGCCTCGCCCGCCGCCCCTGCGCCTTCAACGGCGGGGGCGATCCGCACCTCGAGCCCCTGGGCGTCCACGTCGCGGACAGCGGCGCGCAGGGCCTCGACGCGGCCAGCGTCCAGCTCGACCAGCACCGACCCGACGTAGAGGCCGCCCAGCCGGCTGAGGTGACTCTCCAGCCAGTTGCCGCCGGCCGCGAGGACGGCGCCCGCGAGCGCCTGCGTCAGCCCGGGCCGATCGCTTCCGATGACGCTGAGGATCAGGGTGGCCATGGGCGACTGGAGCCATGCGCGCCGGCCGCAGTCAATCCACCCCACCTGCCGCCGGACGTCTCAACGAGACCCAAACGAAAACGGCCCCGTCGGGACGGGGCCGTTCTGGTCCAGGTTTCCCTGGGAGACGAGGAAGACCTAGCGGTACTGCTGGATCCGAGTGGTCCGCAGGCCCGCCAGGCCGTGCTTGTCGATGGACCGCTGCCAGGCGAGGAACTCCTCGCTCGTCAGGCGGTAGCGCTCGAGCGCCGCCTCGAGGGTCAGGAGACCGCCGCGAACGGCCGCCACCACCTCGGCCTTGCGCCGGATCACCCACCGGCCGGTGTCCGGCGGCGGCAGGTCGTTGATCGTCAGCGGCGCGCCGGTCGGCCCGATCACATAGGCCTCGCCGCGGCTGTTCGTGCGCGTTTGCTGCTGTTGCAACATGGTTTTACGCGTCTCCCACCATCACTTCTCAGGAGGGACCATACGCCCGCGGCCATAACAGTCGGTGAATCCCGTAGGTAAAGAATTGACTAATCATTCCTGTTCCGATGTAAGAAAATGGTACAGGTCGGGATGTCACCGGCTGCTAGCTCTCGTTAACTTCTACTACTAACGCTTAATGTTGAGGAGTTCTTCCAACATCTGATCGGCGGTCGTGATGATCTTCGAAGAGGCTGAATAGGCCCTCTGGGTAGTGATCAGGCCGGTGAACTCGGCAGAGAGGTCCACCGTCGAGGCCTCCAGCGCCTGTGGCGCGATGTTGCCGGCGCCGGCCACGCCGGCCTCCTTGATCGTGAAGTCGCCGCTCATCAGCGTCGGCACATAAGCTCCGCCCGAGACGCCCAGAAGGCCGTCCGGGTTCGGGAAGGTGGCCAGGCCGATCTGGGCGATCTTGCGGACCTCGGTGTTGTCGAACGTCGCCGAGATGATGCCCTTCTCGTCCACCGACACGCCGACGATGTTGCCGGGGCTGGCGCCGTTCGGGTTCACATAGTCCACCGCGGAAGGGGCGGAGTACTGGGTGAGCGCGTCGACGTCGAAGGTGATGCTGTTGTCCTCGACGCCCAGCGCCGTGGCCCAGGCGGGCGCGGCGCCGCCGGACGCGTTGATCACCAGCGGGGAAGCGAAGAGCGGGCTGGCGGCCATGTTGATGGTGCCGTCGGGGTTGAACACGACGTTGCCGGTCCGGAGCGGGCCGCCGCCCTGGATGTCGCTGGTGGGGACCGCGTAGATTTCACCGCGCCAGGTGTTCGCCGCCGCGTCGCGCACGAGGCC
>NZ_DATAGM010000164.1:0-2268 GCF_036263695.1 Phenylobacterium sp. | reverse complement strand
CCAGGCGCAGGTGTCCGTCGACTACAAGGGCGCCGTTACTCAGCAGTAGCCGGCAGCTCTCGTTTGCATTCCTCAGAACAGGCGAACCAAATTATGACCAGAACCGTCACGCGGCTATTCGACCATCACACCGACGCCATCCAGGCTGTCGAAGAACTGGAGCGCGCCGGAATTTCGCACGACCGGATCAGCCTGGTGTCGAACAACGCCGACAATTGGCACGCCGGACATCAGCACCCCAAGGGCGGCGGCGACAGCGGGCCGCTGGGCGACCGCAACGGCGATGGCGACAACGATGTCGCCGACGGCGCCGGCAAGGGCGCGACGACAGGCGGCCTGATCGGCGGCGGCGCCGGCCTGCTCGCCGGACTGGGCATGCTGGCCATCCCCGGCCTAGGTCCCGTGGTCGCCGCCGGCTGGCTCGCCTCGACCGCGGTCGGCGCAGCGGCCGGCGCCGCCGCGGGCGGCGCGACCGGCGGCCTGCTCGGCGCCCTGAAGGAGGCCGGCCACTCCGACGAGGAGGCCAATGTCTACTCCGAGGGCGTGCGGCGCGGGGGCACCCTGGTCAGCGTCCGGGCCGACGGCGACGAGGCCGATCGCATCGAGCAGATCCTGCACGGCCGGCAAGGTGTGGACGCGGTCACGCGAGGCCAGGACTACCGGTCCGCGGGCTGGAGCCGCTTCGACCACGATGCGGATCCCTACACCTCGGACCAGATCGCCAGCGAGCGGCAACGGTACGTCGAGCGGCGCTCCTTCGCCGGTCAAGAGCCCATTGAGGCCGGCTCGGATCCGGATCGCCGCGACCGCGCGGCCGGTTCAGGCATGAGCGCGCCGATACCCGGCGCGGACCCCACAGCCTAGTTGGACATGAGGTTACGACAAGGAGCCCCGGCAAACCGCCGGGGCTCCGATGCTGGGCGACGTCAGCGAGACGGGCTGGGTTGCAGACCTGGAACGGACGCCCAAAGAGCGGGAGACGCCTGACTGAGGCGCGCCACGCTTGTCATGTAGAACTCCAGCGCCCGCGCGCCGTAGGCCAACTGTGCGGACAGCAGATCCTGCGGGCCGCGGACGCCCGCGAAGCTTGCGAACGTCTCGGCTTGGAACTGAACGGCCGACCGGGTCCACACCTCCATGGCGCTGAAGATGGTCGTTGGCGCGGGTTGGTCCGCACCGTGTTGGGCGCCGGCGAAGCTCGAGCCCGTCACCTGCGGGGCGGCGGGCGCCAAGGCCGACGCCCCAGCGATCGCGGCGTCTTCCACCGCGAGTTCGGCCTCGATGGCGGCTTCGACCTGCATCTCCTCGACCTTGGCTTCGAGGGCTGCAAATCCGTTCTCGGCGTCTGCATCGAGTTCGTTCTTGGCGCGGGGCATGGCGGTCTCCTTCTGGACCCCCTAAACGCGCGGCGGTGAGCATCGTTGCTGCAGTGCAGCATGAGCCGAGGGCCGGTCTTCGCAACCTCCAATCCGTCCGGTGGTTGTAGAGCCCGCCGCATCAAGTAAGACGAGACGCCAAAGCATCACACCGGCCGGACGGATGGATGACCGCCGACACTGCGACGACCCAACTGGCAGGTATCGCCCAGGAGCTTGCCCGCAGCGTGCTGGCGCGCCATTGCGAGCGGACCGATGCAGAGGCCCGCTGGCCTGCTGAACCCCTGAAGGCCATTGCTGACGCCGGGTTGCTGGGCCTGCACGCGCCCCGGCGTGTTGGCGGTCACGGCCTGGGCCTGCTTGCGCTCGCCCAGGTGACGGAAGCGCTCGCTGGCGGCTGCAGCTCTACGGCGATGTGCTACGGGATGCACTGTGTGGCGACCGCCGTCATCGCGGCGAAAGCGACTCCCGACCAGGAGGCGCAGTACCTGGAGCCGATCGCTCATGGGCGCCACCTGACGACGCTGGCGCTGAGCGAACCGGGAACGGGCGCGCACTTCTACCTGCCGCGGGCGACGTTCGTGGAAGATGCGGAGGGCTTCACCCTTCAGGGTCAGAAGAGCTTTGTCACCAATGGCGGGCACGCCAATTCCTATGTCGTCTCGGCGGTCGCGGCGGGCGAGGACCTCGATCCCGGCACCTTCACCTGCCTGCTGGTGGACGCTGGAACGCCCGGGCTGGAGTGGGGACCGGAGTGGGCCGGCTTCGGCATGCGGGGCAACTCGTCCCGGGGCGTCTCGCTCAACGGGGTACGCGTGCCTCCGCGCAACCTGCTGGGCGCAGAGGGCGACCAGATCTGGTACGTGTTCGAGGTCGTGGCCCCGTATTTCCT